>NZ_LR213855.1 GCF_900659865.1 Hyella patelloides LEGE 07179 | reverse complement strand
AAAAACTTAAAATAGAAACTAAGAAGCTAGATTTACCGCGATCGAGCAATGTTTAATGTCTAATTAGCTGGAGTAACTTATCAGATAATCTAGGTAGATACTCAGAGTGATCGACTGCTACATCCGAATGCTTAAGTGTGTGCTTACTGCTTTGGCGATCGTAATATAACTTCTGGCACAGTAATTAAGAATATTAGACAGAGAATAAATTCTCTGGCTTCTTTTGATTAATTATCGCTCATAATTTCATTTGGGGGAAAGGTAAACTGTGCAGCAGCAGCTACTAAAATAGAATTATCTTGGCGATAAGAGAGTAATCTATCTATCCTTGCTTGATTCCAACCCAAAATAGTGTTAGCTTGTGCGATTAAAGCAGATAAAGCAATACGACGTAACTTTTCGTCTTCACTGTTATTCAAAATAGTTTCTAGCTCGTCAATGTTGACTAAATCACCGCGTCGGTTCACTGTCGCAATAGCATTTATAGCGGTAGTCAAAGCATCAGCGTGTAACTCACCCTTATTACTTAACTCAATTAAAAATTGTCCTACTTCCTTCCAAGGAAGAGATGCAATAGCTAGCTGAATTCGTAAAGAAGCCGTCAGAGGATCGATCGCCATTACTGATAAGATGGCTCTGAGAAGGGGTAAAAATTCTCTACCATACCAGTGTAATCTATTTTGCAGATTTGCGGTCTCGCCGTAGGCGAGTCGCTGCGCGATCGCAATATGTAAACTGCGACGGTTGGGTATGATTTGTTGGATTGCTTCAGAAATAAGTTCGGCATCTCCATAAGTGGCAAACACTGCATTAGCAGCATCGGCAACTTCATCAGGGTAAACCGAGTTTAGGGAATTGAGCAACTGAGGTAATAAAGCACCCTTGGTATCTGTAACGGGTAGTTGATAACAGCGTCGTAAAACAGCAACTCTTAAAGTAGGTTCGGAACGTTTTAAGAGATTTACGAGCAAAGAGATTAATTTGGCTTGTGCTTTATCTGATAGCCCATGAAATCTGGAATGACTGGGTGTTCTGGCTATCATTGTGGCAATTGCTTCATCACCAGATGTTGCTGCTTGTTCTAATACTTCCCAGGTTCGCTCTTTTTCTAGATGTTCCCACAAGGCTCTGAGTAAAGCAATTTTGACATCCCGATGTAAATCTCGTTCGTTCCAAGCCAATAACTCCTGGTATGCTGTTTCTGATGGTAAATCCCCTAACAGGCGCACAATCTCTTTGGCAACGGTAATTTTTTCCCAGGAAGCATTTTGTAAAATGGATACAGCACGTTCTACAGGCATTTCCATCAAGCAAGTACGTAAAGCATATATGGCAATTCTCGCCCTTGCATCATCTAATGCTTCGAGTAAAATAGGTACTCCCTGTCCGCCATCCAAGCTGGATAAAGCCCTTATTGCACGATCTCTCACTGCTTGTTGGGGATTTTTGATACTGGCTAATTGAGTTAGTCTTGTCGGTTCAATAGCGGGTAATAATGACAGTTGTTCGATAGCATTCCACACTGCGGGGGTGTCTCTTTTTCCATCTCTAGTTAACTCATCGAGAGATTTAGCAAAAATAGTTTGTTGTTTGAATGTCCAACGACTGAAGCCTCTGTAAAAGTAGGGTACAAAACGAGTTTTCCCCGTACTAAATTTACCTCTATAAGCAGTTTGTCCCAAAAATGGAGTTAATAAGTCTTGTCGAAAGTTATGCAGATATTGATTAACCACAGACTGAGTAAACCAACTCTTATCCTGTTGGAGTAATTGAGGAATTAGGAATTGTAAGCGATCGCGTCTATAATTGTCTAAGATACTGAGTATCCTAGTAGCATTCCACTTGTCGCGAGTATCGAATAATATTCTCTCTAAAATATCTACCAAACCATCAAAAACTTGTAACCGCTTACCAAAACTAGCAGCAGCTTCAATCAGATTCCATTCTCTTTCTCTGGTTTCCCAAGATTTGAATACAGGTAATAGTATCGGTGCGAGTTGTTGAACTTGACTATTGTTAAGACGATCTTCTAAATTGAAAAAACTTATCTTTCCTCTAGCTTTTACCAACTCAGACAACCATTGAGCCGACCATTGAGCATGAAAAGGTAAAATATTAATCACAATTCGTTGAGCTTCTTTTGCCGTTGCATCACTTAAATCCGCAGCAGTTAAAGCATCGGTTAATATTTCCGCTAAACCTGTAAGATGTTTCTGTTGCCAGATACTATGAGGTAGATTGGCTAACCCTTTAAGCATGGCATTTCTTACTGGGTCTTGTTCGTTACTGCGTTGCTGTATAATTTGCAGTAATTCTGGTAATTGATTGCGATTATACCTAACAGTATCAATTAGAGTTTTGAGAGCTAAAATTCTCAAACTAGCATCGGGATTTTGCAGATAGGGTTTTACTACCTGGCAAGTTTCTGACCAAGGTAAAAAAGCAGCATAGGGAATACGTTGGGTACAACGAGTTGCTATTGCCGATAAATTAAGATGATATCTCGCTTCTTTTTCCCTGATTGTTTGGGGAAACAATTTAACTAGATCGATACTTAAATAACCATCTCGATCTCGCCAACCTCGATAACAATATTCATAGATAGCAATACGTTGTTCTGGTTTTAGCTTTGGCAGCCAAGTACTGAATTGGTCAATTAAATGTAATCGATTTTCAATTAAGTTGATTAAGATATCTTGAGGTAATTTATGAGCTACAGAATTAAAATTGATAGTATAGCGACCAAATTTTCTTTTACTATCTAATTGGGTAACTAACCTCGCTACTTCCACAGGACGATAATAGATTAACTTCTGAAAATTAAGATGAATAAAAGAACGATGATCTATTAAACTTTTGAGCAACTCTAAAGCACTATCTGGAGCTAATTCAGATAATATTGCAATATTATCATTAAAAGCAAAGACAAACTGCCAACTTATACCTTGAGATGTTTTTCGACCATATCTTTGTAAAATAGTAACTGCAATTGTTGGGTGTAGCTTCACCAAATTTCGCCAATCATTTGCTCCTGTACGGTCTAATAAGGTATCCAAATAAAGATTAACAATTTCAGGTGAACCATAAACTAAATATAAAGCTAGTTCTCGATCTTTTTGCTCGATTAATTTACCAATAAAACTATCTATAACCTGCTGACGATTTCTTTTTTTTAAGAAAATAAATAACTGACGACGCTGCTTGTAACCACTAATTTCCAGCGCAGATAAAACTTGAGTATCACTACCCACAACACTAATTAAATTAACCGCTTTCTTACGAACACTACGAGAACTATCCCTGATTGCTGTTAAAACTCTTTCCCCGTCATAACTCCCATAACAAGAATGCATTGCCAACATTCTTTCGTAATGATTACCAGCTTGCAGTTCATCAATAATAGTAGCTGCATTAGGGTCGGTTTTAGCTTGCTTTCCCAACTCAATTACTTGTAAAATGCGATCGCTATGAGTTAAATTCTCTAAAGAGTTGATTAGTTTTGCAGTATTATTGCGATTCAACATTATAAGCAGTTAAGTAAAGAATGAAATGAGTTGATTTATCTTTCTCGAACGATATCATAATTCCTCAATTGACAACCTATCTTGAGGAACATCGGCTAAAGCTTCATCTGGTAACACATAAGAACTAGCAATCAACTTCTCATCCCAATCAATAATTTCAGGAAAAGATATATTCGGTAAAACTTGAACTGCAAAAATTTCTTGTACTGCATCTTCAAAACGCAAAAAAGCAATAGTTTTTCCAGTAAGAATATTGACTACCCAAATTCCGCAAATTCTTTCTTTTAGTCTTTCTGTGAGAGGAATGCCACTAAATACTGCTGTTTCTCTCACTTGAGACAAGCCAATAAAAGCCAGAGAGCCATAAAAATCAATACCACGGGTAAAACCTGGTAATGTAGTTACAGTTTCTAGTTTTCCTGAAGCTGAATTAATTGTTGCTAAAGAACCATTGCCCGATTCCAATATCCACAAGCGATTATCATACCAACGAGGAGAATGAGGCATTGATAAACCAGTAGTAATAATTTCTTCGGTGTCCACATCCATTAAAATACCACCAGTAGCTTTATTCCTGCGCCAACCTCCCATAGTATTTGTTTGACCCAATGCTGTAACATATTTGGGTCGCTCATTAACCATTGCCAAACCATTAAGATGACATCTGTCCTCTGGAGTTAAAGCCGTTACAAAAGAAGGTCGCCAACGAGGAACGAAGCTATACTTGATATTTAGGGTACAAAGACAAGAAAAACGAGTATTGACAAACCATAAATCAGTTTCTCCCCATGACATTTCATGAATATCAATATCTCCTGTAATATGAGCATTTCGAGGAATATAACAAGCATCGTGTCTTCCCAATGGCTCTATTTTAGAAGCAACTGCGGGTATATTATGAAGTTCCCAAATTTGTGAAGCGCAACCAATAGCAATGCGTTCTCGATTAGCAGCTATTCCCATCGGTTTATTGTAAATCCGAAAGTGAGTATTAATGTGTTCGCCATCTTCTCGAAGTACAATTACTTTTCCTGCTTGATAAGTAGATATAACCACAGAAATTTTTAGTTGCTTTAATATTTGAGGAAAGTTGCTGGTATGAACACTCCTCATCGGTTCATTGTTTTGGTTGTTGCCTTGAATCATTAAAGTAGTTTTGCTTTATTAAATATGAAATAGATTATGATGCGCAAATATTGAGCTAATCAATAATTTTAGTTGTTTAACTACGAAGCTATTCAATCAAAACTTGCTACTTTATAATTGCTAATCGCTACTAAAGAAGCCAATAGCTTGTCTGTCATAACTAGTTAGCGTACTACTATGGATAATAATGCTGGTAGTTTGAGCAAATCAGATTTTGTTACAAATTAATTCATTATTTGGCGTTACTGAATCAGGATATGTTTAAAATAAATGTGTTACTTTCTATTTGTTGATTAATGGTAGCATTAGCTAATAACTAACAGCTAATAGCTAATAATATTGATTTCATACTTGAAAATGAGCCACATTTATTTATCCTTGTTCTATTACCAATGAAAAACCATATATTAATTGTTGAAGATGAAGAGAAATTAGCTAAATTTATCAAGCTAGAATTAGAGTATGAAGACTATAAAGTTACTGTTGTCCATGATGGATTAAGCGGTTTAGCCACAGCTAGAGAATCAAACCCTCACCTAATCTTACTTGATTGGATGTTACCTGGTATTTCTGGAGTCGAAATTTGCCGTCGTTTGCGTCAAACAGGAGATAAAGTACCAGTTATTATGTTAACAGCTAAAGACGAAGTAAGCGATCGCGTTGCCGGTTTAGATGCTGGAGCAGATGATTATCTGATTAAACCATTTAGTATCGAAGAATTATTGGCCAGAGTTCGGGCTAATTTGCGCCGTAATCAAGAAGAAGAAGATGCTACTGTACTTCAATTTGCCGATCTAACTTTAAATCGTTCTACCAGAGAAGTCTATCGTAATAATCGTTCAATTGAATTAACCGCTAAAGAATTTGATTTATTAGAATATTTGATTTCCCATCCAAGACAGGTTTTAACTCGCGATCAAATTTTAGAAAGAGTCTGGGGATATGATTTTATGGGAGATTCTAATATTATTGAAGTTTATGTGCGTTACCTACGCTTAAAATTAGAATCAGATCGAGAATCACGACTGATAAAAACTGTTCGTGGTGTTGGTTATGTGTTAAAAGAATAACTTACATTGCTTTTGCTAGAGAGATGTCTATCTTACCAAAATAAATACTAAAAGCGATTAAAAAATGTTCGAGAAATTTAACCATCCAAGGGACATCTTCTAAACTCTTACCTTCGTAACAACTATATAGTTGAGCTAATCTTTGTTCTAAATCTGTTTTTACATGGGGACAAATTAAAACTATTTTAATTAAGAGCATTACTGTTTGAGCAGTACCTAAATTAGAAATTAGTTTAATTAATAAATCATGCTTCTTTTTGTCAGAATTGCTAATAATTAAATGTTGATATAACTTACGAAAAGTTCTTAAGGTGAGATTGTTATTAATAAGTAGTGTATCTGATTGATAATAAATACTATCAAGTAAGTTCCATAACTTTTTTTCAAAATTATAGTTAGGATTTGTTGGTTTAATATTAAAAGTTAAATAAAAATATAAATTGCGTTTAAACTCTCGATAAGATAAATCTCGCTTATTATTGACAACAAATTTGCGAGATAGCTGATAAAGTGTAATTTTTTTATCTATTTTTTTTATATATTGTTTGAGTACTACTCTTAAGTCTTGATTAGAAAGCAATGTTGGGTTAGGACTTCTTCTAATGATTTTACCTGCTCCATGAGAAAATTGTTGAGCTTTGGCAACTTCAATCAATCTAGTACGATAAATGATATGTTGAGCTAGTTGAAGTTCAAAAGACTTAGTACGGGTTACTTGTAAATCGTGAATTAAGTCAGTTAATTCCGTAATGTTCTCTTTTCCTATTAAAAGAGGTTTATATAAATAAGTATAACGAGATAATAAATTATCAACTAAAGTGTTATTATCAGTTTCAATTAAAGGTTTATAATCTAGAATTAGGGCTATTCTCTTGATTTTTTGATGATGCTTTGAATTAACAAATTTTTGAGTTAAAGATAAAAGCTTTCTTTTACGACGACTGTAATAGGTAGAAGTATAATCAACTCGATCGAATAACTGAGTTAATTGTATTATGTATTCCTCATTTTCATTATTTCGCAGCCAATAGTTGATGGCAATATAGAAACAATAGTTTAAAATAAAAAAAAACTTTTCTTGTTTAATCTTAGAACAGATAATATCTTCCATTATATTTCTCACTAAAACATTTTGAGATGTCCCTTCTAAGAAAATACAACGATATTCTAAAATAGATTCTTCTACCGTATGAGTTTTTAAATAATCTCGCAAATACTCATAAATAATTTTTTCTGGATTAACAGTGTTGCAAGATGAATTTTTTTGATTTTTAATCACAATATAACTGTTAAATAATTTTTACTAATGAAAGATCTACTTTTCCCAAGTGGACACTCAAAGCTAATTGTAGATTTTCCAAAGAATTAATTAGCCACGGCACACCGTCTTGAATAAAAGATTCATAATGAGAAAACAAAATAGCAAATCTTTGTTCTAGATAAGGCTTTGCTTTATCGCACAACAACACTATTTTTAAAAGTAATCCAATTACTTTAATTTCTCCTATATGAGCAATCATATCTACAAAAAGATAGTGGTTCATATTATAAATACTGTCAACTACTAAAAATTTTAGTAGCAAAGAACAAGTTCTCAGCAAGGTAAATTCATCTACTTTGTTGGCGTGGATATCGGGTAAAATACTATCTAGATAGTTAAATAATTTAGGATTTAATACCTCTCGACTATAATCACAATTTAGTCCTAAAATTAAATAGTTATAGAGACTTTGTTTCAATTCTTTGTGAGAATTAATATGCACAAAATTATCACGAAATTTTAAAGCTAAACTATGATGAGTATAGCCATTTTCAATTACTCCCAAATATTGGCGTAACCCTCGATCTAATTGACGATCGCTTAATAATGTAGGATTTTTAACTGGCTGAATAATTTTTTTAGGAATTTTGGTTTGTTTATTAGCTTTATATTTACGAACTATCTCAACCAATCGTACTCGGTAGGTAATATAACGAGATAAATCTAATTCATAGCGGTGTTGAATTCCTTTTTGAATATTAGTAATTGTTTGGGTAAACTCATAGCTACTATCTTCTCCTAATAAACATTGTTGATGTAAATAAGGATATCTTTGAATTAATTTTCCTACCGTTTGTTGTTTATAAATATGGCTATTTTCTCGACTTTGCTCGATTAAGTTACCAAGCCGTTTTAATTTTAAATATTGTTCGCTTCCTTTAAAAATAATAATTAAATTTCTGAGCTTACGAGTAGTACGAGATTGAGTAGATCCAGGAGGTAAAGCTAAATCAATTTGATTGACTAATAAAGGAATTTTAATTCTTAAGCGAGGATTAGTTTGCCATTCATTAATAATTAGATGACAACAACGATTAAAAACAAAAGTAAAGTCTTGCTGAGCATTTTCTGAATTGACAATAGCCTCTAGTGCAGCACGAGCTTGAGGACAGTTACAGCCATTACCTTTGATGAATAAATAGCGAAATTTTTCTATAATAAGCTCAGAAGAGTCTCTTTGTAACCATTGCCAAATACTGTCATAAAGTATTTTTTCCTTTTCTTCAATGGAGAAACGATCATAATCAAATTGACCTCTATCTAACATTATTCGCGTTTCCTCAGTAATAGAATGGAAAAATTAGTATACTTTTGATAATAAAAAATATCAATATATATTTATTTTATAGTTATATTATAATTTATAAATTTAATTTTAAATCAATATTTTAAACTCTAGCAAATAGTAAAATTACTTAATTTACTTGCTAAAATTTAGAATCAAAATCCTTATTTTTCCTTATAATTAAATAGAAAGAATCGCTCCTTTGTTTCCTGAATCATATTTCTCCGTATTTTCAACTATGACTGTAGCAATTCCTCTCGTAGAATTACCTAAAATTTTTGTCGATAATCTTACTAAAATAATTGCTAATGATGAGACAAAAATAGCTCAAGGAATCAACACAGATACTCGTCATCTGCAATCGGAAGAAATCTTTTTAGCATTGGTAGGGGAAAAATTTGATGGGCATGATTTTGTAACTACTGCCATAGAGCGAAAAGCGATCGCTATTATTATCAGTCGCGAATTATCTCTAACCACTACAATTCCCCAATTTATCGTTAAAGATACTCTGAAAGCTTATCAGCAAATAGCTCGTTGGTGGCGCGATCGCGTTTCAATTCCCATTATTGGTATTACAGGTTCAGTCGGTAAAACCAGTACAAAAGAATTAATAGCTGCCGTATTAGGTACACAGGGAAAAGTCTTAAAAACCCAGAAAAACTATAACAATGAAATCGGCGTACCCAAAACCCTTTTAGAAATAACCTCAGAACATGATTATGCCGTTATCGAGATGGCAATGCGTGGTAAAGGAGAGATTGCGCTGTTAACAGAGATTGCCCAACCAACTATTGGCGTTATTACTAATGTTGGCACAGCACATATTGGTAGATTAGGCTCAGAAAAAGCGATCGCCGATGCTAAGTGTGAATTACTGGCTACAATGCCTCAAAATAGTACTGCTATCCTTAACCACGACAACCCTCTACTGATAACCACCGCAGCCGAGGTATGGCAAGGCAAAACGATTACCTATGGTTTAGAAGGAGGCGATATTCAAGGACAATTAGTGAACACCCAGACGCTACAAATAGAAAAGGAAAGCTATCCCTTACCCTTATTAGGAATACATAATGCCAGTAACTATTTAGCAGCGATCGCAGTTGCTCAAATATTAGATATTGATTTAGCATTCCTCAAAGCAGGTTTAACTGTGGAATTACCCCAAGGAAGGGCGCGACGCTACCAATTGTATAACGATATTTTACTGCTTGATGAAACCTATAATGCTGGTTTAGAATCGATGCAAGCTGCCTTAAAAATGCTCAAAGAAACCCCTGGCACAAGACATATTGCCGTACTCGGAACAATGAAAGAACTAGGAAACTATGCAGCTAAATTGCATTATAGAATAGGAGAAACAGTAAAAAACTTAAAGATTAATTTACTATTTGTGCTAGCAGATGAGCCAGCAACCGAAGAAATAATTAAAGGAGCAGTAGGCGTTAATGCCGAATGTTTTACAGATCGCCAACAATTAGCTTTAAGATTACAAGAAGTCATGAAAAAAGGCGATCGTATTCTCTTTAAAGCCTCTAACTCTGTTGGTTTAAATCAAGTAGTAGAACAATTAAAATAGTTAGTTGTTAATAGTTGCTTTTATGTTTTTTAATACTCATAGCTAAAAGTCAATAAATAAGTTAAGTAATTAATTATTAATACTTGATGCTTAATTTGATTTATGTTTTTCGACAAGAATGGGCAAATTGTAAATAAGGAGTAGCACTTGCTAAAATATCAACAATAAATCATCTATAAATGCGTGACATTCTAACTTGCTATCAAGTAATAAGTGATTATACTTTGAAAATTATTACTATTAAAAAACATACGTTTATTTGCTTGCTATTACTTGGTTTTATAGGGAGTTTTTTGATTAGTATTCCCTTGAAAATGGCGATCGCTAGCAAGCAAAATCCTCAACCCCAAGCTATTTTAATTCTTGGTGGTAGTCATAAAAGAGAACTCTTTACTGCCCAGTTTGCCCACTTATATCCCAACATTCCTATTTGGCTCTCTTCTGGGGCAGATGATACAATTTCTCGTCAAATTTTTCGTGATGCAGGGATCGATCTCAATAGAGTTTATTTAGATCGTCGCGCTACAGATACCGTGACTAACTTTACTACTTTAGTTAAAGACTTTCAGCAACACAAAATTAAACACATTTATCTAGTTACTTCTGATTATCATATATCTAGAGCTTCTGCCATTGCGACAGTAGTTTTAGGTAGTAAAGGAATTGCTTTTAGTCCTATTAGTGTTCCTGAAGATCGCCCTCGCGAATCTTCATTCAGAATTATGCGAGACACCATAAGAGCTTTTATCTGGATAACTACAGGATATACAGGAGCTAGTTTAAAAGCAGAAAACATAGTAAAAATTTAACTTAAAAATAGTCATAAACATCATGAAAAAACGACTAACTTTAACCTTTCCTCGTTCTACAGTTCAGTTTCCGATTACCTATCGTTTAGCTAAAGATTTTAATATTGCAGCTAATATTATTCGCGCCCAAGTAGCTCCAGATCGCGTAGGAAAGTTAGCAGTAGAATTACAAGGAGATATTGATGCTATTGACGCAGCAATTGAATGGATGCGAAATTTAGAAATTGAAATTTCTTCTGCTAATGGCGAAATTATTATTGATGAAAATCTTTGTGTAGAATGTGGTTTGTGTACGGGGGTTTGTCCGACTCAAGCTTTAACCTTAGATCCTCAATCTTTTCACCTCAAATTTGCTAGAAACCGTTGTATTGTTTGCGAGCAATGTGTCCCTAGTTGTCCTGTAGAAGCTATTACGACAAACATTTAATAGTTAACAGTTACTAGTAATCAGTTAATGAACTGACTGTAGGTAAATAATAATAAGGCAAATATGCCAGAGAATATCCAATAATAAACATCTTTACGCTGATAGTTTTTCTTTTTTTTCTTCATGATTTACCTATTACCCATTACCCATTATCCAAATTACTTGACCTTAAACTGATTAATACTTGCCTCTAATTGTTCTGATACTTGTAGTAACTCTTTAAAAGAAGTAGAAACATCAGTAGCAGAAACAGAAGTTTTATTTGCGATCGCAGCAACTTCTTCCATAGTAGCAGTTACAGTTTGACTATTCTCTGATTGTTCCGTAGCAACTTTGGTAATATCTTCAATTAACAGGTCGATTTCGGAACTTGCTTCAGTAATCTGTTGCAAAGAAAGACGAGTTTCTTTCATTAACTTGCTACCCACCATAATTTCTTGACTATTTTGCTCCATTACTTTGATTGTTTTTTGGGTTTCACCTTGAATTTCTAATACTAGTTTTTCAATATCGCTGGCGGTTTTTGCCGAGCGTGCAGCCAAAGATTGTACTTCATCGGCAACTACTGTAAAACCCATTCCTTCCTCACCAGCACGAGCAGCTTCAATAGAAGCATTAACCGCTAAAACGTTAGTTTGCAAAGCAATTTTACGAATTAGATCCACTGCTTTAGAAATTTTATGGGAAGCCTTACCCAGTTTTTGAACTTGTTCTTTAGCAATAGTTGTAGATTCCCCTAAAGAAACAATTCGCTCTACTGTGGCATTAATCGCCGAATCTCCTTTTTGCACTTTTTCTTGAGCTTGTTTGATGCTGTCTTCAGCTTTAGCAGCATTATTAGCCACTAATCTCATCGATTGCGCCATTTTCTGTACTTGGTCTAAAACAGAAGCAATTTCTTGAGTTTGTTGTAGTGCATCAGCAGAAAGTTGAGTAACTTCTTCTTCGTTACGATTAGTGGTACTAGCTACAGTTTTAGTTACATCTTGTACTTGTAGAATAATCTGACTGAGATTCTCTAAAGTCTGGTTATAAGAATTGGCTACCGCGCCGATTTCATCTTCTGTCACCACAGCGCGAGCGGTTAAATCTCCTTGGCTAACTGGTGCAATTTCTTGTTGTAAAGATTGAATTCTTTGCTGTAGCTGTTTTTCTTTTGATAGTTTTTGACTGTCTAGTAATTGTGCAGCACGATCTTCATACTGAGTTTCCAACTGCGTAAAAGCTTCTTGCAACTGTTTTGCCATCGTGTTCAGAGAATTGGCTAAAATACCTAACTCATCTTGGCTAGTAATCAGAATTTTCTGTTCTAAGTTTCCCTGAGACATTTGATTAGCAACTTGAGTCATTTTTTGTAGAGGTTCGATCAAACGACTTACTAATAACCAAGTAATACCGCCAGCAAAAACAATAGTCAGTAAACCAATCAAAATATCAAGTTGTTGTAGTTTTTTAGCGGGAGTATTAGCTTCTGCTGTTTCTTGTAAGACAATAACACCCCAACCATTGTCAAGGCGTTTTCCTTGAGATATCCATGTCTTTCCAGTATCATCTTGAAACGTGAAATCGCTTTGATTACCAGCTAATAGATTTTGCACGGGAGGAAAACTACTAAGGTTAACTAAGCTATCTCCTGAAATCATTGCCACATCTGGATGAGCAATTACTTGACCCAATCGATCCACTACCAAAGCATAGCCCGTATTACCAATAGTGGTAGCTCCTACTTGCTCGATAACTTGAGTTAAATTATTACAGATATTGGCGATCGCAATGACTGATTTAACCTGACGAATTGGTGCTGCAAAACAAACTGCTGGTTTTTTGCTGGTACTACTAATTAGAGATTGATAAGCAATATCGTTACCAGCTTGAGCCTCTTTAAACCAAGCGCGATCGCTATAATTGTCTAATGCCTTGCCATCACTACGAGCGATACCATTACCATCTGCATTAATAATACTAGCCGTGTAAATGTGTGGATAACTATTTGTAATTGCTTTTAAAAATTTGGTTTGTTGTTGAGGATTAAGACTGGCAATATCTGGCTGTTTACTCAAGTTTTGTACGGCTAGAACATTCATTTGTATCCATTGCTCCACCGCATTTTTCAAAGATTTAGCTTCTAATCTTAAGGTGTCTTCTGTATTTGATGCGATCGTATTGCTAGCGAGAGAACCAGCCAAGGTGATACCCACTAAAACAGGAGATACTACACCTAAAATAACGTATAAAGGAAAACGAAAGCGTAAACTCTGAGATAATGGTAATTTCATAGCCCAAATTAAATTACTGCAACCCAATTATGGTTGTGGCGTAATCAATCAAAAATAATTATAAGTAGTTATTGTCTGTCCTTATACTGCCCAAAAAGATCATCAAACTCTACAAAGGGATATCGATCTCAGTCGTTCGATTCTTGCAATTAGATTTAATATGAAAATTTTAATCGTGGAAGATGAGCTAGAAATTGCCCAATTAATTAAGCAAACCTTAACAAGAGAGAGCTTTACCTGTCAGATTGCCAATAATGGTTTAAAAGCTCTGGAAATGTTTGCTCAACAACCTCCCGACCTCATCATTCTGGATTTAATGCTTCCTGGTTTAGACGGCTTAGAAGTCTGTACTCGTGTACGTCAGCAGAGTAATATAAAAGATCCCTATATCTTGATGTTGACTGCTAGAGGAGAAGAAATAGATCGGGTAATTGGGCTTTCTACTGGTGCAGATGACTATTTAGTAAAGCCTTTTAGTCCCAGAGAATTAGTCGCTAGAGTAAGAGCCTTATTGCGCCGTAGTTTACGTCATGGGGGACAAACCACACAAACACATCAGACGAAACACTTTACAGTAGATTTAGATCGGCGTATAGCGACTTTTAATAATGGAGATACCAAGACTCTTGATTTAACTACTTTAGAATTCAATCTTTTAGCTACCTTTATCAGCTATCCTGGGCGTGTATGGAGTCGTAGTCAGTTAATTGACAAATTGTGGGGTAATGACTTTTTTGGTGATGAAAGAGTAGTTGATACTCATATTAGAAGATTACGTAAAAAAATTGAACCAGATACGACTAATCCGACATTTATTAAAACTGTAGTGGGAGTGGGTTATAAATTTGAAGACGACAAAGATTAATTAGCTAACAATTTTTAAATTGCTCTTAACTTTCTCGTTACCTAAATGCTCCACAATAATACAAGCATCATTCCAATGACTAGCCCTCACACCTGCTAGATTTTATTGGGTACATCATCCTTGGGTCAGGCTCATCACCTGGCTTTTTTTGTTTTGATAGCTTTTTTGTGTTGATTAAATACCAAACTTTTTAGTTAGGATATTTCTGTAATCTTTTTACTCAACTCAATTAAGCAAAGGTGTCTCATGAATTTAAAAAAAATTTTTATTTCCCTAGCAATCGTTTTTACTTTAGCTATTAACCTATTAATTTCTTCTCCTGCTGAAGCTTTAGGGGGTTCTCCTTTATCTGGTTTGATCGCTCTCAAGAATTTAGCCAAAAATGCTACTCCCTACGAAGATGCAGTTACTAATGGCAAACCCACCCTTTTAGAATTTTATGCCGATTGGTGTACTACTTGTCAGGGTATGTCCAGCACAATTGAACAATTAGAAGCTCAATATGGCGATCGCATTAATTTAGTTATGTTAGATATCGACGATCCGCAATGGGATGATTTAGGACAAAAATACAAGGTTACAGGTATTCCTCAATATAATTTTCTCGATGCAGAGGAACATAAAGTAGAAAGCTTTATTGGTCAAGTACCTCAACGTATTTTGGCACAAACATTTGAGCAATTGATTGATAATTAACGATCGGTTGTTAATTATTTTTTGGGCGTTGCTACTTTTGCTCTACCATCCCATAACGGGTGCAACGCCATTTTTGGTTTATCCCATCGCTACCAAGACGAGACTAACTAAAATTAAACTAAATATTATCAACAAACTTCGATTACGGCTACACCATAATTTAAACCCCGCCAAACCCGCAGGATACTTAAACTTGGGGGTTTCTGCTATTAGAGGTTCATTGGCATCATGAAACATGGTGCAAGTCTCAGCATAGGGACGTTGGGGATAGTTACAGCTATCATCTTGGTGATAGTAACAGCGATCGCATAAATAAGTTCCCGTTTCTGCTTGATACAAAGGAATTCCTGGATGTCCGAAACCTTTGAGAAGATTATTACAGTGAGGACATTTGATGGCTTGAGAATCAATACGGCGATCGCATTTAGGACAGTTCATTTTTGTTCGTCGTTAGTTGTTGGTGGTTGGTGGTTAGCGGTTAGAGACGCGAAATAAGAAGTCTGTACAGTGGTTTTTACTTGTTCTCTTGGTTCTCATTCCTTATCCTTCATCCTTTATCCCTAGTTCCCTTAAATTAGGGAAATTTCCGTATTTGATATTCTTTAGATTCGAGCATTTCATAGCTACCTTTACCCATCGCAGACATAAACTTAGCTTCTGTTTCTACCAAAAGTTCCATTGGTACTGCTTTCCACTGTTCGCGGGTTTGCCAACGAATTATCAAAAAAACGCGATCGCTCTGTCCAGGAGCAATCCAAATTTCTTTACCCAAAAACCCATCAGCATCAGCTAATACAGGAGTCCAAATTTTTTCGTCTTCTTCAATAAATTTTTCTCGTAGTTTGGGTTCGACACGAAAACCCAACCATTCAATAACCATAATTAATTAAGTAATAAAGTAACTTAGCTTCATTTTCATAGTAGCTATTCTAGGATGTAGAGTATATTCAAAGTAAAATCGAGGTACGAAACATGAATAATAATGACTGGCTTAAACAACTACTCATGATGGGTATCGGCACAACTTCTCTGGTAGCCGAAAAAATTAAGGAAGCCAGCGAACAGCTAGTTAAAGATGGCAAATTAGATTCTGAAGGAGCAAAAGAGTTTGTTGATGATGTCATGGATCAGTTTAATTCTGATTCTGATAATTTTCAAAAAAATATGGAACGACAAATGAAAAATGTCCTTCAGGATTTGGGTGTTCCCCGTCAAGCAGAAATGGATGAATTGAGAGGACGCATCGATAGATTAGAGCGTCAAATCAGGGATTTAGAGAATAAATCTTGGCGTTAATCTTTTATTAATAATTTAAAAATATTTGTAATTTAAGTAGCAGTTCACCAATTCATCCCTAACAATACTAAGGTATAAATTAGCTACAGTAACCATTGTCAGCTTTATATTCAATATCTCAAGGAGAGTCAATGCTGGAGTTATATCAATTTGAACTATCCCAATACTCAGAAAAAGTACGTTTAATTCTCGATTACAAAGGACTTGAATATCGCAAAATTGAAGTTACTCCAGGCGTTGGACAAGTAGAACTCTTACAAAAATCTGGCAGTAGACAAGTACCAGTTTTAAAAGATGGTAGTACTTACATTGCTGATTCTACAGAAATTGCTTTTTATTTAGATCGTAAGTATCCAGAGAAGCCTATTTTACCAGAAGACCCTTTAGCAAGAGGACAATGCTTATTAATAGAAGAATGGGCTGATGAATCTATTGGTTTAAAAGAACGCAAAGCGTTTATTGGTGCATTAAATCAAAACCAAAGTTTGCGGACAGCTTTTCTACCTCAACAAACTCCTGATGTCTTAAAAAGCCTTGTGGGTGCTATTCCTGGGCAATTATTAGACGTTTTAGGTACTGGTGTTGGTTTTGGCAGGGAAGCAGTTAAAGAAGCGAATAAAGGCTTAAAGCAAGATTTAGAAGCTTTGTGCTTAATTTTAGAAAAGCAACCATATTTAACAGGAAACACTCCTAATCTGGCAGATTTAACTGTGGCTGGTTTAAGTATTTTCTTGAAATTTCCTGAAGGCTCTTATCTGGATATTCCTTCCAGTCTCAAAGGCAAAGGAATTCCTGGTTTAGCCGACAATAGTTCTTTTGATACCTTTTTTGCTTGGCGCGATCTTCTTTATACAGAATATCGTAAGGGTTCTAGCACTCCTACTACTGGTAATTCTGCCCCTACAACTATATCTATTGAGTAAGGATGAGGGATGGCGGTCAGACCCCGCGTTATGCCAATCACGGACTTCCTTCGGTCGCGCGACGGCGAAGCCGAGTCCTAAGGCGGGAGCGGTATCCGTGATAGACGCCGTCAGGCGTTTATACCCGTCGCATCTTCGTATTTATCCCCATCGCATTTGGGGGTTTATGCCCGTCGTTTTGGGTGCAAGCGTCCGACTTAAACTGCGCGGGTTTCTCTCGCAGTCGCGGACTTACCGAACGCTGACCAAGACAGGGATGAGGGATGAGGGATGAGGGAACAAATTACTACTCCCAATTCTCCATTGCCTATTCCCTACTCCTTGAATTAGTTAGCATAATCTTGTGTACAAAAAAATGAAAGTCAATATAAAATCTTGTTTGAGTGATAATTGTGTTGATAGTAGTAGTAGAAATACTCAGCGTCAATTAACGTTAGATATTTCTGCGATCGCAGATAGGCAAGAACAAAGTTTACCTCTCAATCTTTGTCTGATTTTAGACTGTAGTGGCTCAATGACAAATGAACCTCTAGAAACAGTCAAACAAGCAGCCATTTCTATTATTGAAAAATTACACCCAGGCGATCGCTTATCCATAATAGCATTTAATCATAAAGCAAAAGCGATCGTTACTAATCAACCAGTAGGGGATATTATTCATATTAAGCAACAGATTAATCTCTTAAAAGCAGATGGAGGAACATCCATTGATGAGGGTTTAAAGCTAGGAATCAAAGAAATTTCCGCAGGAAAACGTAACGCAGTATCCCATATCTTCCTACTCACTGATGGGGAAAACGAACACGGCGATAATAAACGCTGTTTGAAATTGGCTAGACTAGCCTCAGAATACAAAATTACCATTAATACTTTAGGCTTTGGAGAAAATTGGAATCAAGATGTCTTGGAGCAAATTGCCGACTCTGCAACAGGAGCATTAGCATACATCGAACAACCAAAAAAAGCCATTACCGAATTTGAACAGTTATTCACTCGTTTGCAATCTGTGGGTTTAACTGATGCTCGTTTAACTTTAGAATTAATGCCTGGAGTGAGATTAGCTGAACTCAAGCCCATTGCTCAAGTATCTCCAGAAACAATTGAGTTAACCGTGGTTCCAGATGGTAACTACTTTACCGTTCGTTTAGGGGACATTATGACCGATCGTGAACGTACGATACTAATCAATCTCTACATTGGTCAACTATCCCCAGGACAACATCAAATAGCTGCAATACAAGTAGCTTATGATGCTCCTGCTGCGGGGAAAGAGAATATACATTCCGACATTATTCCCATTGAAGTAAAAGCTAGTACCCATTATCAACCCGAAACTAACTTGCAAGTTAAAAAATCAGTTCTCACCCTCGCTAAGTACCGTCAAACTCAAATTGCGGAAGCCAAGCTGCAATCAGGAGATACCGCAGGAGCAGTTACTATGCTACAAACCGCAGCTAAAACTGCTTTACAGTTGGGTGATGATGCTGGAGCAACTGTTTTACAGCAAAGCGCGACTCGCTTACAAGTAGGAGAAGAACTTTCAGAAGGAGAAAAGAAAAAGACTAGATTAGCTTCCAAAACTATTATCAAAGCCTAAAAAAAGTAATACAATTATACTAGTTAAATAAATGCATATCAAGCCAAAATTGGAGAGTGGGTAATGTTCGCCACACTACCAAAGTCAAGAGCTACCTCTTTTAGTCGCCGTTGCGCTTGAATTACCAAACCCTTAGAGCGATCGTGCAACGGCTCTGCCGAGCCGAGATCGCGTTTTGGCACTTCTCGTCTCCGTTTTTTCTTGGGCAAATTGTAGCATTTTCCTTGAGATAACAAAGATTGACCGATGGATGATGCAGCCTCTAAATTCTAATATAGGCTCCTGGGCCTAAAGGAATACCAAATACAAACCAGATAATAAAAAAGATTGTCCAACCTAAGAGAAAAGCAATGGAGTAAGGCAACATAGTAGCGATTAAAGTACCAATACCCAGATTTTTATCATATTTACTACCAAAGGCAACAATTATAGGGAAATAAGTCATCAATGGGGTAATAATATTAGTAGTCGAATCACCAATGCGATAGGCTAATTGCGTAAATTCTGGTGAGTAGCCGATTAACATTAGCATTGGCACAAACACAGGAGCCATAATATTCCACTTGGCTGAAGCCGAACCAATAAAGAGATTAATAAAAGCACTGACTAAGATAAAAGATATCAGCAAAGGAATGCCCGTAAATCCTGTTGTTTCTAATAATTCTGCTCCTTTGACAGCTAGAATTAATCCCAGATTAGTCCAGCCAAAATAAGCAACAAATTGAGCAGCAAAAAAAGATAAAGCCATATAGTATCCCATACCGCTCATGGAATCACCCAAAGCTTGAGAAATGTCTTTGTCACTTTTAATTGTTCCAGTGACTACACCATAGACAATACCAGGAATCAAGAAAGCCAACATAATAATCGGGACAATACCTGTTAAAAAAGGAGAGGGAATAATAGTAAAAGTTTCTGGCTCTCTTAGAATGCCTTGGGGAGGTAACAACATCACCATGAAAAAAGCCAATAACCCTAGAAAAGAAAATCCCGCCCACTTTAAGCCTTTGGTTTCTGCTGCACTCAAACGTTCAATTTCGACATTCTTTTCTCCTTGAAAATTACCCAGGCGAGGTTCGACGATTTTGTCTGTGATGTACCAACCGATGAGAGTAATTAAAAAGGTGGAAGCTGCCATAAAATAATAGTTGGCAGCAGAATTGACTGTATAGTCTGGATTAATTAACTGTGCTGAACCCTGGGTAATTCCAGCGAGTAGAGGTTCGAGAGTTCCAATCAGTAAATTAGCACTGTAACCTCCAGAAACTCCAGCAAAAGCAGCAGCTAACCCAGCTATGGGATGACGACCAAAAGCGAGAAATACTAAAGCCCCCAAAGGAGTTAAAACTACATAACCAGCATCACTAGCAACGTTGGATATTACCCCTGCAAAAACTATCACAGGAGAGATAATTGCAGCAGGGGCTACAAGTACTCCTTGACGTAACAGCGCAGATAGCAATCCCGTCGATTCTGCTACTCCCACACCTAACATGGCTACTAAAACTGTTCCTAAAGGAGGAAATTCAACAAAGTTATTGACTGCTTCTGTAACTATCTGACGGATACCATCAGGAGTTAGTAATGAGACTGCTGCAACAACTTCTCCCGTACCAGGATGTTCTACTGAGAGATTAGCCGAGCCTACGACACCACTAATAATTACAATAGCTACAGATAGCAGGAAAAATAGTGTAATAGGATCTGGTAATTTATTACCAACAGTTTCGACAAAGCCTAAAGCTTTGTCTAAGAAAGATGGTTTTTTATGTGATAGAGATTCTTTATTTTGTGGCGGAGATTTTTTTTCCGAAGATTTCATATTAGCGATTAAAGTAAATAAGGATAAACGATGAACGAATCAGATTTTAAAAGCAATAAGAATAAACGAAAAACGATGAAATAATAAATTGCATCTACTTCATAATTCACAGTTCAAAAGCTTCATAATTCATTATTCATCATTCATACTTACTTTGAGGTCTTGATTACTCAAGTCTTTGTTTAAGCTGTTTTCTAAATTCGTCTTGTTGCTCCACCGAACCTATAAGAAGGAATCCTAATCTGCCAACAAGTATACTGCCCCAGTTATATAAAATTACCCCTGTATCAGTGCTGCGCTCGTATTCTAGACCGCTAAGATCGATATCATCTAGGGAACGATATTTGGTGACAAAATTGTCGCTAGACCAACTTTTGATGTTTAATTTTTGAGCGATTCCCGTAGGATAAGAAGCTCCATTAAAGCGAGGATTGCACTCAATAGCAAAGTAGTCGATATCGTTTTCTTTTTTGACTACCGCCACATCAAAAGCAAAAATCCCTTTCATCCCTTTTTCCGCCATCCATTGCGCCATTGGCTCGACTAATTCCCAAGGTTCATAAGCTGTAGGATAACGATTACCTTGGTGAGAAAAACCATCTAATACTTGTTCTGTAGCAGCTAAAGGTTCAACATTTTTATTTTTGACTTGGTATTGTAGATTAAGAAACTTATAAGCAGTTACTTCTTGCTGTAACTGTAGAGGTATACCATCTTCTAACTTACTTAGTGCTTCATGTAGTTCCTCTGGGTTTTCGCAGCGAAAAATACCCGCACCATCTACTGAAACCGCAGGTTTGAGATAGCAAGGATAGGGAAGATCGCTGTAATTTTGTGGAAGTTGTGTTCCATTATCAGCACAAAAAGTTAGAGGAACATGAACATTTAACTCTTTTGCCAAATGAATAAAATTGTTTTTGGAGTTGATAAACTCAACCACATTTTGCCATTCTTGATTGCGCTCGCGAAACCAATCTTCATCTTCACTATCTTCGTGAAGAGCGTCACCAAAAATATATACTGATGGCTCGTAGTCTGGATATTTTTTCAATTGCTGAAACGAGACATCCCAAATCGGATTATGAGAGTGGCTTAAACCAATATTGCGATAGTGATCGGTAATTGATGTCCATTGGGATTTTAAGTCAGGATAGATCTGAATCAGATCGTCAGGTTCGGTCATGCCTAATACCCTACCAGAATATAGGTAGTTGCCAATTACAGCATCACTGGTACAGTGCATGATGTCGTGATTAAAAATTTTTTTCCCACTCATTTTTATCTCGAAGTCAAAATTGTGATGTTATTTCTTCAAATTGACCTAAATAGGTATTTTCAACTGTAGCTAAATAAACAATTTACTAATTTGATCGATGGTGTTTACAAAATTTGATTAAATTCTAAACCGTATTTCTAGTTACAAATGTCAATTGTAGTTGGCTTCTACTATGGTTTAGTTATATGAGATACTGCCCATTACCATGTTGCTATCAGAAATTGCTCGCGATCGCGGAATTCGTTACTTCCTGATCTCTTTTACCGATTTATTTGGGGTACAGAGGGCGAAACTTGTTCCTGCTCAAAGTATTGATGAGATGGCGGAAAATGGGGCTGGTTTTGCAGGATTTGCTGCTTGGTTAGATATGACTCCCGCCGATCCTGATATGTTGGCAATACCCGATGCCAATAGTTTATTTCAACTGCCTTGGCAACCAGATGTTGCCTGGATGCCAGCCGATCTCTATGGAGTTGACGGAGAGCCAATAATGCAGACTCCTAGGTTGGTACTCAAACGAATGCTTAAAGAAGCCTCTAAACGAGGATACACCATTAAAACAGGCGTTGAATGTGAATATTTTTTGTTATCGGGTAAGGAGCATCAAATTTCGGATAGTCGCGATCGCGTGGTTAAACCCTGCTACGATCAACAGGCATTGATGCGTCGTTATGATGTGGTGAGTGAAATCTGCGATGGAATGTTGTCTATGGGGTGGAAGCCTTACCAAAACGATCATGAGGATGCTAACGGACAGTTTGAAATGAACTGGAATTATAGTGATGCTTTGGTTACCGCAGATCGTCATGCTTTTTTTAAGTATATGGTGAAAAGCATTGCTGAAAAACATGGTTTTCGCGCTACCTTTATGCCTAAGCCTTTTGCTAACCTCACTGGGAATGGCTGTCATGCTCATATCTCTGTGTGGGATAGTTTGGGTAAAACTAATTTATTTTTACCAGAAGATGTCGAGGGAGAATCAGAGCTTTCCACCTTAGCTTATCAATTTATTGGTGGTGTACTAAATTCAGCTTCCGCTTTGTGTGCTTTTACCAATCCTGCTATCAACTCTTACAAGCGCATTAATTCTCCTAGTACTTTATCAGGCGCAACTTGGTCGCCCAATACTATTAGCTATAGTGGTAATAATCGCACCCACATGATTCGGATTCCCGATGCAGGAAGATTTGAATTACGTCTTGCTGATGGTGCAGCCAATCCTTATTTACTTCCCGCAGCCATGATTGCAACAGGATTACACGGTATCGATCTTCAAATAGATCCAGGCGATCGTTATGATAACAACAGCTACACCGATCCTTTACCATCAGATAAGGTTAAACGTCTTCCCGCTAATTTATTAGATGCTTTACGCTGTTTAGAATCAAATGAAGTGTTTGCGGAAGCTTTTGGTAAATCTTTTGTTGCTTCTTACTTAAAATTAAAATATCAACAATGGAATGATTATAGTAATTCCATTACCAATTGGGAATTAGATCGCACTCTTGACTGTTAAGAAATGAGCAGAAAAGTCCGAGCAAAGAAAAATAGCTAGAAACGATTGATAATTCTCGGATAAGGCGATCTCCTGTGAGAATAAGTAATGTTCGATCGAGGTTGATTCCCCTTATACCAATTCTCGCGCACTAGCTAGGGTCGGCACGAAAAAGTGAGGGCACGTCTTTGGAGGTTTCCTCCAAAGCTCGTGATGTCTGTTTTCTCTGAGAGTAGTTAATGAGTAATAAATAATGGATTTAAGCTGATAAGTAGCTAGGTGGAATTAAATATAAAACGCTCTATCTGACAATTACCTATTTCAGCACGATTTTTCATTCCTTGTATGACAGTCATGGCTAAATCATATTCATTATCAAACATCTGTCCTGCAATTTCATGGCTTTTGAGTTGATGCCATTGTGTTTCAATATCGTTCATGTCAGGACAATAGGGAGGTAAGAAAAACAACAACAATCCTGGCTCTGCCCAATCTGACCAAGAGGCGCGAACTTCCTGGCTTTTGTGGATCGGACTGTTATCTTGGACAATAACTGTAAGTTTTCCTGTTTCTTGAAGGTTAGATGCTGCTTTTTGAGCTATCCAATCCATCACTTTGATATAGCTTTTTCCTTTGAAGCCTCCTTGAACAAGACCATACTCAAAAATTTCTCCTGCTTGCCATAAGCCTAAAATGCTAATCCTCGAACCATATTGTTTTCGAGTTTGTTCCATCACTTTTTGCTGACCGATTTGGCTGTAGCTATAGCTAACTGGACTCCACAAACGCTCATCCTGCTTCATCTAAATATTTTAAGTCTATATAACCTTCAACTGCTGCCATTTTTAGCATAGCTAGATCGGCTTTCTTAATCTGTTTGAGTTGTTGATTCTGCTTTTTTCTATTGCTATGTCTAGTTCTTTTCCAACGATATCTTTTTTTTTTAGTATTCGTCTTAAGCGATCGCTACTTAGATTGACACCTCGCTCTTGTTGAAGTTTCTCGACTAACTGAACGCTATTGTAGGTTCGTTTTTCTTCCTTGATACAAGCCTCTATATATTCAAGGTCTTCTGCTTTCCATTTCTGTTTTGCTCCTCGCCCTGAAGCTGACCACAATCCTACTAGCCCTTTCTTCTCCCAGCGTTTTATTGTCGCTCTGACTGTATGTTCGTGACAATTAAATATCTGAGCAATTTCTGGCACATTTTTACCTTGAGCATTCAACTTGAGCATTTGCGCTCGATTGCGAGTTCTGTAAGGTACAGAGCTTGCTTGATTTCACGAAGTCAGAAATCTGAAGTCGTGATGTCAGTCGTTTTACCTCTGAGGCGAAGGAGCGAGGATTCAATACTTGAATATATTTTGTTTCTCTTCGCCTAAAA
>NZ_LR213854.1 GCF_900659865.1 Hyella patelloides LEGE 07179 | reverse complement strand
CCTATATCAATCGGATTTAGGATTACTTACTTTCTGACAGAGCCGCATTTATCACAGGAAGTGTCCACTTTGTAGATGGAGGCTATACTGCTCATTGAATAAATTAATAGGCGTAGCAAGTGCAAGTATTCGAGAAATAAGAGTTAGAGTAAATAGTTTCATGCATTTGGATGATGAATACTTTCATTAACTCATGTTGTTTAGCTTAACCGAACAGTATTGGGCTCTGCATAACATCAGCAAAATACCTTTGACAAAACATATTCAGCAATTAACCAGGCTTCGACTAACCAATAACAATTAAAAATTTAACTTAATACCTCTAATAGAGTAATCCAATAGCTCAATAGGATGCATTACCAAAGGTTGTCGATCTTTAAATTTTAAATGCTTGGTAATTTGCAAAGCACAACCAGGATTAGGAGAAGCAATAACATCCGCGCCAGTGTTTAATAAATTAGTTACTTTTTGCTGTCCTAAATCGTTGGCTACTTCTGGTTGCAGCATATTATAAACCCCTGCACTACCACAACATAAAGCAGCATCTAAAGGCTCTTTTAATTTAATTTTTGGGATTTTTCTGAGTAATTGACGGGGTTGTAAACTAATTTGTTGTCCGTGAAGTAAATGACAAGCATCTTGATAAACAATCTTTAACTCACCTTCTACTAAAGGATGCAATTTGCTAGTTAATTTTATACTTGATAAAAATTCTTGGACATCTTTTACTTTACTGACAAATTCTTGGGCTTTCTCTTTATATTCTGGAACATCTTCCAAGATATGATTGTATTCTTTTAGGGTATGTCCGCAACCAGCAGCATTGATAATAATGGCATCTAATTCTAAATCAGCAAAGCTATCAATCATTTGTTTAGCTAGGGTTTGCGCTTGATTTTCTTGTCCTTGGTGTGCTGGTAGCGCAGCGCAACAACCTTGACTTTTAGGAATGACAACCTCACAACCATTAGCAGTTAAAACTCTAGCTGTAGCTTCATTTACTGGTGAGAAAAATAGTCTTTGCACACAACCTAAAACAACTCCAACCCGATAGCGTTTTTCTCCTTTTGCGGGGATAACTTCTGGTAATGTATCTTGTAAAGAATCTGTTGTAACTTGAGGAAGTATCGACTCCATTGCTGCTAAACGAGGAGATACTTTATCTAATAATTTAGTCTGACGAATTATATCTTGTAATCCCGATTGTTGATAAAGCCAAAAAGCAGGTAAGAAAATTCGTAAACGATTGGGATAGGGAAACAGATTAAAAATTAAAGTTCTAATTAATCGATCGGGTAAATTGCGGGGTTGATTTCTTTCTACTTGGGGACGAGTAGCAGCGATTAATTTATCGTATTCTACACCTGAAGGACAAGTAGTAACACAGGCTAAACAACCCAGACAGCTATCAAAGTGCTGAGAGGTAGCTTTATCAATTGTTGCTTCTCCTTTGTTAATAGCGTCCATGAGATAGATTCTACCCCTTGGGGAATCCATTTCTTTGCCAATTACGCGATAGCTAGGACAAGTCGCAAGACAAAATCCGCAATGGACACAGGTGTCTATTAAGTCTTGCTGGGGAGGATTTTTACTATCAAAATTGGAGGTCATGGTATCTATTTACACACTAATAGGTTAAGGAGTCCTGGAAACTCTTGCACAAGGAAAACAATAAATTACTTGATTACTGTTATTGTAGTGAGTTTTGGTGGGGTTTGTATTGAAGTTTGATAGTAAAAAATTATGATAATTATTATTCACAATACTCGATGACACAAAAATATCCCGACCGAAATTATATCAATTTACAATCGAGATGATTCTTTATTTTTATTTTAATTAAGCTTGATTTAATTCAGAATAAAAACGTTTTTGTTATTGCTTTGTATCCTTCAATTACTTCGATTATCTTGGTTTTTACCTAATTTACGCCTGCTATTTGTGTGTTGTATGATAAACAATAGCTTTTTTGTAAATCAGTTTTGATTATTGAGAAAACAAAGGAATATTAAAAATAAAATGAGGAGGCTCAGTGAAACTTTGCCCAATAAAACTCGGCTGTCTATAATTATTGCCCAAGTGTAAAAATAAATAAATACAAAAAGTTGTGACCCCTGACAATACCAATCTCTCCCACATAATTAATACTTTCCTATTTTCACTCTCTTCTCTAGTATGTCCCATCACACAAGATACAGCTACTTTTTTCCCGTATAATTAACCATTGTTTATGGGAGCTTCAAAGTAACCCTGAATTACATCAAGATACTTTAAAATTGGCTTGTTTAAGCAGTTTATGAGAGCGATTAACAAAGTAATAAAATATAGTACGGATTCTCAAAAATAATGATATGACGATCTTGTAATCGCTCTATAGAAAGTCATACCCAATCCCTTTGAGATGTAGTGTCAATTAAAAATCTGATTCAAATTAACAACGTTCGTTGTATCCCAATAATTCTCAATCTAGAAGATGTTTGTTGGTATTGCTATAGTTCAGTTAAATAATTTTTTAATTAGTAATAATGTATTATTGTTAACAGCTTTAATTTGAGAACACTTGAAATACTGTAAGGAATATTTACTTATCTTTGGCGTATAAACTAAGTTTTTGCAGCACAATAAGGGCAAAAAAAGCAGTATCTTCAATTAAATATCTTTTCCATAAGCGTTTTGGCTCTTGTATCAATCTATAAAACCATTCTAAACCTGCAACACTAATCCATTTGGGTGCGCGGGATGTATAGTCTGCTTCAAATTCAATAGTTGCTCCCACTGCAAAAAAGGTTTTAATATTTTTTAGGCTACTTTTATGTTGATAGATCCATTTTTCTTGCTTGGGTGCGCCTACTCCCACAGCCAACACAGTTGCACCAGAATTATTAATTTGGTTGATTATTTCACGGCATTCTGCTGCATCTTTCTCAAATCCGAAAGGGGGACAATAAGAGTCTACAACTATATCTCGCCCTACTTTGGTATTAATCTTTTCCTGAGCGGTTTTGGCTGCTCCTGGGGAACCCCCCAAGAGAAATATTTTGACGCTCTTATCTTTGCTGTAGTACTTATAAAAAGCAGGAAATAAATCTGAGCCTGAAATTTTTTCTTTGAGAGGAGAACCTAGAAAACGAGATGCTATCATGAGCATCTGACTATCACAAACGCGATAGTCTGCTTTCGAGTAGATCTGGTAAAAATTTAGATCTTTCTGTAGTTTGATAATGTGGTCTACATTGGGAGTGAAAACAACTCCTCCACATTTCAGGTTGTGCAATAGCTCAATCAGACTAACATTATCGATAGAAACATTGAGAATATTAACTGTTTTGGGTTGTGATTGTCGTACAACAATCATATCTACTGGATTCATACCTTAATTTGTTGAAGTTCTTGATAAGTCGAATCAAAAGCTTTGATTTAAACAGTATTACTTGTGTAATCGAAGTATTTTGAGATCATTGTATATAGTTATACACATAGACAAGCTTTAATAAATGTTTGTTAAATTCTGAATTTATGGGATCTAAGCCATAAATCCAAGTTTATTAATTTTAAAGGCAATGTAGTTAAAAACAATTAAATTTACGTGTTTTTGCTTAGGCATATACTACATTATTGGGATAACTATTTCAGTTGAGCAATAATTTGAGAATCAAGCAAAATAGCTTCTGTTAAAAGATCTTCTACTGTTACTCTTAAAAAACAGCGATCGTCAACTTGAAACCTCAACTCAATCCGATCGCTTCCTGGGTTTCCCAGAGGATCGAGTACCGCGAGAGTTCTTGAACCATCACTATCATTGAGAGGTTTCACCTGGGCAAGATCGCTTTCTAAATTACGAGTAATTAGGCGATCGCCATCAAAATAAACTTCTGTCGCTACAGTTTCATTACTTAGTTCTCCAATAATTAGTTCAATACAGGGTTGATTTGCTACGGAAGCTCCTAAAGTGATACTGACAGATTGTGCCATTGGATATGGTTGTCCGCTCTTAATTAAAGGATGCCAACTGTGGCGTTTTTCCCTACTATTCCAGTAACGAATACCATAGCTGTGATAAAGAAAGTCTTTAATTTCTATTCCTTGAGCTACTTGTAATGCTCCTTCTGCAACGGCAGTTAATGGGCGATCGCAGATGATTTTAGTTACTGGAAAATAATTTTTTACCCAAGCTTGTACTTGAGGAATTTGGACAGAACCTCCTACTAACAGAATATTATCAATATTAGTAATTTCCACCCCATTACGTCTTGCCTGTTGCAAAATCTTGTTCATTAATTCATCTAACTGACTAAAAAATTCGTGAGAACTTAACATTTCTGTAAATGTTTCTTGGTTTAAACTTAGGTCATAACTTTGTAAATTTTCATCGTCAAAATAAGCCTCGGCTGCTTCATTTTGTGAAGACAATTTAATTTTTAGTCTTTCTGCTAAACGAGTAGTTAAAGAAGATTTTGGTAAATTTTGTTTTTCAGCAAAATAATCGACTAACCAATTATCAATATCTGCACCTCCAAGATTTTGTCCCACTTTAGCAATTACTTTGGCTAACTTGGGTTTTTGTGCTGTATTTTCTCCTAGTAATCTTTCGCCCCATTTCAGAATAAAACCTGGATTTGAGGCTGTAGTTTCTTCCAATTGAATGAGAGATAGATCAATTGTACCTCCTCCAAAATCAACAACTAACAATAATTTTTGATTTTCTACGCTATAGCCTAAAGCTGCTGCTGTAGGTTCATCTATGATTCTAATTTGCTCAATATCTAAAGAAAGGCAAATATCTGTAAGCCATAAACGATAGACTTCAAAACTATCTACAGGGACAGTGACAACTAGAGATTTGATACTATCTTTTGCTTGCTCTTTTAACTGAGTAATCAGTTTTTGCAGGTACAGTTTTCCAATATATTCAAAACTCAAAGTTTTGCCATCTAACTTTGGCAAGAAACCTTGAATATCTGTGCCGATACCTCGTTTAAAACCACGAAAAAATCGCGGATCGTTAGCTAAATCCAATCCGAGATCGCGCACTTGTTGTCCAATTAAAGCTTGTTCTGTACTAGCATTTTGGAGATAAACTAAGCTAGGAATTAATGGCGGAACATTGGCTATCTGTTGACAGAAATCAGGGATTCTGACTACTACAGCTTGTGCTTTACTAGCATTCCAACGGGTAATTACGGTATTGCTAGTGCCAAAATCGATCGCATAGGAATTAAGAGAAGTAACATTGTTAACCATAGAATCAGTGAAATTATGTAGTTTCAAAAGTATTATTAGCTATTTTAAGAATCTTTTCTGAAAACATACCTCTGATTTTTCCTAGATATGCATCTTAAGAGCAGAAAGAAAGTTTCTAGTAAAAACCCAACCAACCATCATTCATGGTTACTGATAGAGGCAAGCTATGATAGGAGTTAACAGATATTTATTGATTTACACTAAAAGTTAGTTTTCAGGAAAAATGAAAAAATTTGGCTTTCTCGGCAGAGTGATTAGCCACGGAATTACATTGTTGTTAGGAGTATTATTAACCTTTAGTAGTTTGAGGGTAATGTCTTCTCAAGCTGATACTATTGCTTCAACCACTGGTAACGAAAGGAAGCCCACCCAGATAGCACTGCAAGAGCAAGGGAATAAGGCGGTAAAAACTTCTACTAGCTTTGTGAATGCTGCGATCGCAAAAACTGGTCCCGCCGTAGTCAGGGTTGATACAGAAAGAACTGTTTCTCAGCGAGTAGATCCTTTTTTCAACGATCCTTTCTTTCAAGAATTTTTTGGCGATCGCTTTAGAGAGCAAATTCCCCAAGAAAGACAAGTCAGGGGACAGGGTTCGGGATTTATTACTAACAAAAGTGGTATTGTCCTTACAAATGCCCATGTGGTTAGTGGTGCAGACAGAGTAATAGTCACCCTCAAAGATGGTAGAGAGTTTGAAGGTCAAGTTACTGGTACAGATAAGGTAACCGATTTAGCGGTGGTGAAAATTAATCCTCAAGGAGCAGATTTACCCGTCGCGCCTTTGGGAAATTCTTCTCAAGTGGCAGTGGGAGATTGGGCGATCGCAGTTGGTAATCCCGTGGGTTTGAATAATACGGTTACTCTGGGTATTATTAGCACTTTAGCTCGTTCTTCGGCTCAGGTAGGGATTCCTGATAAGCGAGTAGACTTTTTACAGACTGATGCAGCCATTAATCCTGGTAATTCTGGAGGTCCTTTACTCAACGAAAGAGGGGAAGTAATCGGCATTAATACCGCCATTCGCGCCGATGCGACAGGAATTGGCTTTGCCATACCTATCGATAAGGTAAAAGCGATTACAGACACCTTAGCAGCAGGAAAACAAGTACCTCATCCCTATGTAGGGGTACAGATGATTTCTCTCACTCCCGAATTGGCACAGCGTAACAATAGCGATCCCAATTCTACTTTCTTAATTCCCGAAGTAGAAGGAGTATTAGTGATGCGCGTGATGGAAAATACTCCCGCAGCACAAGCAGGAATCCGTAGGGGAGATGTTATTGTATCAGTGGACAATCAAGCAATTAAAACTGCTGAAGATTTACAGTCTCTAGTGGATAAGAGTGGCTTAAATCAAACTCTGAAATTTAAGATTAGACGTAGCGATCGCACTTTAACACTAAATGTGACAACTACTCAATTGGCTCAAATGTCTTAATTAAGGAGGAAGGATCGAGGATTGAGGATTAGGCGATCGAGAATAAGTTGATATATCAATCAAGCTAATATTTTTTAGTTCCTCTTTCCTTTCTCTTCCCTCCTCTTTACCTTAATTTCCTGGCCAAGAAACCTTTAAACTATCAGGATTGCTAAAGTTTCCTTCTAAAATAACTCCTCGCTGATTGGCATGGAGATGGCGGAGAATTTTGTATGCTATTTCAAGGCGATCGCTTGCTTGAATTTTGCTTGCTAAGTCCTCTAGAGAAATAGGTGTTTGGGTATTTTGCAACTCCTCAATTAATTTGGTTTGAATATCCAGCACTGATGCAGCAGCTTTTTTCCCTGCTTCCACACCTGGTTGGTGGTAAGCATTGATATTAACTAAAGAAGCATAAATACCAACTGCTCTTTCATAGAGAGCAATTAACGCTCCTACGGTGATTTCATTTACTTGAGGAATAGTGATCGTAATTGATTCTCGCTGCTTTTCAGATAATGCTTCGCGAGTACCCAGTAAAAAGCCCAAAAGATAATCACCAGAGCTAATATTAGATTCAACTTCTACAGTATCCCCTTCCCGATCTTCCAAGACTTCGACAAAGGTTAAAAAGAAATTATTCACCCCTTCCCGTAGCTGTTGGACATAGGCGTGTTGATCTGTAGAGCCTTTATTACCGTATACAGCAATCCCTTGATTAACTGTCTTACCATCAAGGTCTTTTTCTTTTCCTAAAGACTCCATAATAAGTTGCTGGAGGTAGCGACTAAAGAGCAACAAACTATCTTTGTAGGGCAAAATAACCATATCTTTTTCTCCCTTACCATGACCTGCTGCATACCAAGCCAGAGCAAGTAAAGCTGCGGGATTCTCTTTGATGCTGGATTTTCTGGTCAGAGCATCCATCATTTTCGCACCCTTAAGCATATCTCTGACATAAATACCCTGTAAGGCTGCTGCTGCCATTCCTACCGCAGATAATTCAGAAGTACGGCCTCCTACCCAGTCTCGCATCGGAAAAATGTCTAACCAACGTTCTTCTTTAGCCACCGCTTCTAATTTACTATTTTTCCCTGTAATAGCAAAAGCATGGGCAGAGAAATCTAAGCCATTGTCTTCATAGACTTTTTTGACTTCTAACATCCCGTTACGGGTTTCGGGAGTTCCTCCAGATTTAGAAATAACCGAGACTAAAGTATAAGGAAGGCGATCGCCTATTTCGGTTAAAACCTTGTCTATTCCCGCAGGATCGGTATTATCAAGAAAATGAATCTTTAAAGGAGGGTTATGGGGAGCTAAAGCCTGAGCAACAAATTGTGGGCCTAAAGCAGAGCCACCAATACCAATAGAGAGAATATCCGTAAATTTTCCGCCACTGGGGGGACAAATAACGCCACTGTGAACTTTTTCCTTAAAATCAATAATTTTATTTTGAGTTTCCACTATATCTTGCTTTAATTCAGCAGTGGGGGCTAAATCGGGATCTCGTAGCCAATAGTGTCCTACCATGCGATTTTCATCGGGATTTGCGATCGCACCTGCTTCTGTAGCTGCAATATCTTGAAATGCTTTGTCAAATTTCGGCTCCATCTGAGCGACAAAAGCATCATCAAAATCAATCCGACTGATATCGATGTAAAAGCCTAATTCTTCGTTGTAGTAGAGCCAGTCTTGATAGCGTTGCCAAAGTTGAGCATTATCCATAGGTTTTTTGTTGTTAGCTTTACTGTTACCCGATCAGTCTAATTTAGGTTATCAAGATTATTCTGTAGGTTATAGGTTTTTATAAGTTTTCTAGTCGACAAATTTCCATTTCTCTCTTTTCCCCAGTAATCTGCTCTCTTGTTTAGTACAAAAATATCTGGCGATACCACTACTGAATTTGAATTTCTGAGGGTTTAAGTGCGATCGCTATACGCGCCCCATAGTCGATCTCAGAAATCTTGGGTGCAATGACTTCGATGATAGAAGAGTCTTGAAAATGCCCGATCTTTGTTTCAGGATGAGGATAGTAAACAAATCCTCCGTAGGTTATATTTTTAAAAATTATTTGACAAGGAGAAAAAGAAAAATCTTCTGTGGGGTAATCGGGATGCCATTTAACGTTATGAAAAGTGTATTGAGGCTGAACTACTTGGAACCTATGAGGCGCAATGTCAATATTTAGCGTCCCCAGATAAAATTTGCTTAAATCCAATCCTAATGCGTGAAAAAAAGGTAATTGCATCTCAATAGTGCCTTGTTCATAAGGATTATCTTCAGCAATCCCAGATGCTACCTGATGACCAGATTTGAGAATACCTAATACTTGTTTCATGATGGGAATTATGGGAATTAACTGTAGTGTTCGGTCTATCAACCTAAATCTAAATGGTATTACTTTCACAAAGTCAGAGGAAGCTCCGTCGTTTTATTGATCCTCAAATGGGAACGGCGGAGTCTCTCTTACTACCATTCATTTATTTATTTGGGGATTTTTGAATCTATATCTCTAAGCTGATTTATTTTTTGTTGAAGACTAACACCATCTGTCAATAAAATTTTATTCATAAATCTCTTTTTTCGGACTATCGAATAATCAAGGGCACAGTCTCAATATATAGTGGTATAGAGCTTTAATTTGGGAAATTAAAAGTATGTTGTTACCAGATAACGCTGTGAGTGAAGCCGATTATTGGCAGGGCGATCGCCGTAAATTTCTCAGTGACAGCCAAATCAAAACGATTGCTTTATTTGTGTTTCTCTACTTTTTACTATTTATCGTCGGTGTAATTATTACCGCAGCTTACGGTTATTCTTTACCAGAAAGTCTTTTTGAATATGCAAGTACTTTGAGTACAGTAGGTTTATCTGTTGGTGTCACTTCTGCTGATGCGCCAGTAGGCTTACTGTGGACACAAATAATCGGGATGTTTTTAGGACGCTTGGAATTCTTTACTGTATTTATTGGTACAATCCGTCTCTGTCAAGATGCATTTCCCGTTATTTTTGGTAAAAAGCAATAGTTTAAGTAAACAAAACAGTCTGGAGAAAGAAGACAAAAATCCTAAAAATTATTATATTTAGTACAATCTTATAATTGGAGGCTAAGATTGTGCGTTTAGGAACGCTAATTGGTTTTCTTGCTATTATTATTGCTTTATATATTTTATGGCGTATTAAACAAGTTTTATTGTTAGCTTTTGCTGCGGTTGTCTTTGCCACTGTAATTAATCAACTGGTTAAAGTATTACAAAAAAAACTTAAATTAAATAGAAAAGTAGCAGTTGCTATTTCTGTTACTGGGGTATTAATTTTTGTTGTTGGTTTTATTGCCCTAGTGATACCTCCTTTTATCGTTCAATTTCAGGAATTAGTAACATTAGTTCCCATTGGTTTAGAACAACTTAGTAGTTGGAATGAATGGTTACATAACTTACTACCCAATGAATTGATTGAAGATGTTAGAGGTTTAGGGACTTTAACTCAAAATCTTCAGGCTTGGGCAAATAATTTGGTTGGTAATTTCTTTGATTTATTTACCAGCACTCTAGGTATAGTTCTTAACTCTTTACTTGTCATAGTAGTCACGATAATGCTGCTAGCTAACCCTACTCCTTATAGACAAATATTTTTATTGGCATTTCCCGCCTTTTACCGCCAGCGAGTTCAAAAAATACTGAACGATTGTGAAAAAAATCTCAGTGGATGGGCAATTGGAATATTATTTAATATGGCTGTAATTGCCATTTTAAGTGGTATTGGTTTATGGGCTTTGGGCGTTAGGTTACCTTTAGCCAATTCTTTACTTGCAGGTATTTTAACTTTTATTCCTAATTTAGGCCCAGTCCTGAGTGTTGTACCACCGACTGCAATGGCTTTGTTGGATGCGCCTTGGAAAGCAGCAGCAGTGGTAATTCTTTATATTGCGATCCAACAGGTCGAAAGTAATATTTTGACACCTATAATAATGAAACGACAGGTATCTCTATTACCTGCAATTACTTTACTTTCTCAAGTAGCATTTGCTGTATTTTTTGGTATTTTAGGGCTATTTTTAGCTCTTCCAATCACGGTAGTGGCTCAGGTTTGGCTCAAAGAAATAGTTGTTAAAGATATCTTAGATCGTTGGCAACCAAGTAATCAGAAACAGAATAATCAAAACCGTAATCTAAAAGTTACTAAAAACGTACTTCATAATTGATTTTATTATTATTGATCGATAATACAGAATTTTAGCTGTAAGTTAATAGAATTAGTGTAATAAGCATTAATCCTGAAATAACAAAACAATATATTTGTACCATGAGTATAGTTAATTTACCTCGACCTTTAGGTAGTATTCTCAATCAAGAAACTTCATCTTACAAATCGAGCGATCTTTCAAAAATATTCGATCAGCTAATGATTGCAATGGTTGGTTTACTAGAATGCGATCGCTGTTACCTATATTTTCGTGACCCAAAATTGTCGATCGGTCAAACTCTTCATTGTTATTGTAGAGACCCCAGTATTCCCAATTTGCAAGACAATGAGCCTTATTCTGAGCCTATGTATAGAGCCGAAAAAGACCCCTTATTTGCTGCTGCACTACAATGCGAACGGACTATTTTTATTGATGACCTAGCATCTATTAGTCATAAAGAAAATGATATCGTTTTTTTTCAGCAAAACTATAAAGAGCAAAAATCATTAATTCAAGCTCACATATGTTCTAACAATCAACTATGGGGGATTTTTCAAGCTTCTCAATTCCACCGTCATCGACCTTGGAAACAATTTGATCGCAGTTTAACCTCTACAGTGATAGATCGAATTACTCCCCTAGTTTCTGTATACGTCAAACGAAAACTTCGCCGTACCATACAAGAGATTAACGATGGTAATAATTAAAGAGTAAATAAAAAAAAGAGGAAGAAACCAAAAGTATGAATTTATCTTTCATTTTCTCTTAGCGCGCCTTCCTCAGCATTTATTGTCATCAAAAACCCAAAGTCAGAGGTTATTTTTTAACTAATTATTAAGTAATTAATTACTATCTGCTGTTTATTTAGCGAGACTCTTCTACCTTGATTGGGATTTTCTACTTTTTCTTCTTGGGTGCTTCAACTTCTACCACTTCCTTTTCACCAAAGTTATTGGTGTTAATTCCCGAATAGTTTACCTTATCAAAGCGTACAACCACAGGATAAATAATTCCGCTCTTGTCTACTGATGCGACTGTGCCAAAGTCTTGATACCAATAGGACTCTTTGCGTAAAATTTTTACTTTAGAACCACGTTGAACCATAATTCAATTCTTTTCCTAAAATTGTAAATTACTGATGAAATTAATTTTATCATCTCGACAGAGCCGAGACTTGATTTTAGCGATCGCGATATCCATTATACTTATATAATTTCAATTTAATTGAATACAAAAATCAATCTGTAACAATTATTATCAAATTTATATCAACATAAAAAATGAATTACACGATTCAAGAAAATTAGAAAAAAAGCAACTTTGAAGTTACCTTGAGCGCAAATTTATTTGGTGTTATAAAGTCTGTAATTTCGCTAAAATTTATTTGATAAAGATCGAGCCAAATTAAAAACTTACCCATATTTTTGCCTCAAAAAATTTTATTCATCAACACAATAGTATCAAAAGGCTCAATTGGGGAAAGCTGTCTTATGGCAAATGTAAAAATACTTTACGAACGCTGCATACTATTTAGATAATCATCTGACACCTGACGCTAAATTCAGTTGAAACGGGATCTTTAAAAAATGAATGAGAGCCAAGCAAAGCTTATCAACAGCAAAATTGTAGTTTAATTGGAGCTAATTAGGAAAAATGTACCTTCTTCAATGGAATTGAACTCAACGAGTTATCATTTCATCAAGCTGCTGTTCGAGGGTTTCAAAAGCATCAGTAATAACGAAATCAGCAGATTCTACCTGACAAGCATAATCGGGATTGCGAACTACAAAAAATTTTCGATTTGCTGCTAAGTTTAGATTAATATTTACTTTGTAGCAATTTCCTGCTTTAGATAAATGGTAATCTAAATTAGTAATTGATACTTGACAAGATTGAATTGATTTGTATTGTTTTTTTAATGTAGCAAATTTTTTTTGATTAGTAGGTCTGTATCTTGGTTTTGAGCCATGTCAAAATAATTAATTGTCAATAAGCTATCCATAAAAAGCTAATATTGTATAAAAAATAATTATATATCATAATGTTTTTTAACTATTTTTCTATCTATCTATAGTAATAAATGTTATTCTGCTTTGTGATAGCGAGCTTTTCTTGTTAGACTCCGACCTTTTACAGACAATGCGGGTCAATCGTATCAATAGCTACTGATTTTTGTTCTAACCTTATCCCTTACTTTCTAAAAAACAATTATCAATTAATAAGTATTAAACGAAGTTACAGTAGCCAACAAATTAAGTAAAAAAATACCTTCTATCTTTTGATAGTGACAAAAATTCAACCTAAGATAGATAACTTTTTCCCCAAAACAGTAGAAAATTATGGACAACAAGTAAATACTATTTACTTCTAAAAACTGGGTATAAAAGCCATACTAAATTCGCTTTACTGAGTACAGTTTTGACTAAGACGAAAATATGGAATGTGGTGAGTGTTGACAACTGTTACCGCATAAGACTGATGTCAGAAGGATTTAGTATCGCAATCTGTATACACCAATTGTAGATTTTAAAGAACCAAGGGTTAAAAATTAATGAATACAACTGTAATGAATACAAATACTACCAAATACAATACATATAAGCGTGCTGCGGGTTTATACTACAGTCGTGATGAAGCGGAAGCTGCGGTACGAGAATTAAAAGAAGCTGGTTATGACATGGATCAAGTGTCCGTTATTGCTAAGGATGCAGACAAAGTAGCTGGACACGAAACCACTGAGGAATTTGGGAATAAAGCCGATGAAGGGGCTGCTACTGGTGCATTAACTGGGGGTGCGTTGGGCGGTATTACTGGCTTACTCGTTGGTTTAGGTGTATTAGCTATCCCTGGTATTGGTCCTATTCTGTTAGCTGGTGCAGAGGCAACTGCGATCGCAACTACCTTAGCTGGTACTGGTATTGGTGCTGCTGCTGGTGGTTTAGTAGGTGCTTTAATCGGTTTAGGCATTCCTGAAGAGAAAGCCAAAATATACAGCGATCGTGTAGCTGGGGGCAGTTTCTTAGTTATGGTAACAGGTTCAGCAGCAGAAATCGCTCGTGCCGAATCAATTATGCGTCGTAATGGTGTAGAAGAATTTGATATCTATGGTATTCCAGGTGCAAAAGCCACTACTGTTGATGATGTGGACGATGATCTCAGAACTAGAACTGATGTAGCTGATGACGAAAAAATTAGACTATACGAAGAACGCCTGATGGTTAATAAACAGCGTGAAAAAGCTGGAGAAGTGGCTATTGGTAAGCGTGTAGAAACTGAAACTGCGAGAGTAGCTGTACCAATAGAAAAAGAACGCATTGTCATTGAACGCCGAGATACAACAGACAGAGCGGTAGTCAATCCCGCAAACGTAGATTTTAACAATGGTGAGGTTGCTCGCATGGATGTTTACGAAGAATCGGCAAGCATTGAAAAACAAGCCTTTATTCGCGAAGAAGTCAACATTCGTAAAGAAGTTGACCGCGATACTGTAGAAGCCAAAGAAACTGTTCGTCGTGAAGAACTAGAAATAGAAGCTGACGGTGACGTAATTGAACGATAAATAGTAAAACAATTAAAGAACAAGCATGGATTTGGGAATTAAGGACAAAGTAGCAGTAATTACTGGTGGCGACTCTGGTATGGGTAAAGCTACAGCTAAATTACTCGCAACAGAAGGAGTAAAAATAGCTCTAATCGACAAAACCACTGATGAGTTAAAAACCACTGCTGAAGAAATTAGCAAAATAGGTGAAGCAATACCAGTCACCGCAGATTTAAGAAACCTCGAAGATGTTGAAACAGCAAAACAGCAAATACTTAATCATTTTGGCAAGGTACACATATTGGTTAACTGTGCTGGTATCACTGGTGCAACTAAGGAGTTTCTTCAGTTAACCGATGAAGACTGGTATAAAACCATTGATGTCGATTTTATGGCTGCGGTGCGGGTTTGTCGGGCTTTTATTCCCTCCATGCAAAAGGAAGGTTGGGGCAGAATTATACTCATTGGTTCAGAAGATGCAGTGCAGCCTTATACCGATGAAATGCCTTATTGTGCAGCTAAAGCAGGAGTACTCAATCTAGCTAAAAACTTATCTAAAGCCTATGCCAAAGATGGTATTTTAGTTAATTCGGTTTCTCCTGCATATATCGCCACTCCGATGACGGATGCCATGATGGAAAAGCGAGCTAAAGAAAAAGGAATGAGTTTTGATCGAGCGATTGAAACCTTTCTTGATGAAAAACGCCCTCATTTAAAACTACACCGTAGGGGTAAAGCTCAAGAAGTGGCTGCGGTAATTGCCTTCCTTTGTTCTCAACATTCCAGCTTTGTTGTTGGTGCTAATTATCGTGTTGATGGTGGCTCAGTAGCCACTGTTGGCTAGTCTAAACAGTAATCACCCAATCAGTAATCTCTTAAAAACAATTAATTTACTAATACATGATTACTTAAGTAAAAAATTATTATTAATTGGAGAAAAAAAATGAATAAACTTGCAACACTTTTATTAAGTAGTAGTTTGCTTTTTGGTGCAGTAGGTTGTGATACAGCAAGAACCAGTGCTGATGCACCTGACTCTGTAGATGAAAACCCTGTGGTGGAAGATGCTACAGAAGTTGAAGATAGTTTAGAAGATGCTAGCAGCGAAATTCGCCAAGATCAGTTGAATTCTGATATTCGTGCTAGAGAGCAACGTTACGATGCACTCGGTGAGCCAGAAGATAGAGCCGATTCCGATCTAGAAAGTGAAGTTAGAGCTAAATTAGAAGCTAATATTCCTCGTTCTAAACTGACTGTTGATGCAGAAGATGGCAAGGTGGCAATTGTGGGAACAGTCCCCAATCAAAAAGAATATGAAACCATTGAACCTTTAGCAAAAGAAATTTTAGGGGTTAAAGCTGTAACTATGGAAGTGGAAGTAGTACCTCCTACTGAATCGTAAACTAGAAATAAATAATAAAAAAGATAAGGTTTGGCTATGTCAAACCTTAACCATAAATTAACGGTCGGTTTGAGAAGGCGTTGGGCATTGTCATTCCTTTGAATAATTTTCCTCAAGCTAATACTGGTTTTACTAGTTTCCATAACTCTCTTGAATCTCTTTGATTGCTAAAGCTTCGATTAACCTGGGTACAGCCTTGATTTCATTGCTTTTGTTTTCTACATATTTTTATATACCCTATAGGCATTTACCCTTTTCTTTTCGTTTTTAGGGATGTGTTTCGATTTACGACGGCTTCGCTAGTCCTTTAGGGCATTCAGGACATTGTATTGTTTTTGACTTTTACTTGCGATCGCTTGATTAAAACATCATATCACTATGAGGCAACGCCCGATCAATTTAACGACCCAGTCTAAATTCATCAAATTTAATCACTTCGGAATCAGGCTGACGAGTATCAAAACGATAACTACTAACTATACCTTGCTCTGTATCTAAAACACTAAAAACAGTAATGTCATTACTGGCAATATAGGATAAAGGTTGTCCTGTTTCATCTTGCAAAGGATCGATATTGGGCATAATTGGTTCTAAACCATTAGGATTACCTACTGCAACATTATCAGGACTATTGGGCGGTACTGTTCGAGGATTATCTGATGTGTGTGCGCCATAGCTATTACCAACATTGGAAGATTCTAAAAAGTGCATTCCCGAATCACTTTGAAAACGATTCCACAAATGGGAATGTCCGTAATAAACAAACTGTACTTCCGCAGTTTCTAATAGGGGAATTAAATCGCGAATTATATAGTCATTTTCTTTAGGGTATTCATAAGTAATAGCTTGAATTTCATTGTTACTATCTCGCTGAATGGTTTGTTGAGGACTAGTGTAAGGAGGGACAATATTACCGCCTAGAGTATGGGGAGGATGATGAAACATTACTATCTTGTATTTAGCTTGTTGAAATTCATCACTTTGTAATTCTGATTCCAGCCATTGATATTGTTTACGACCCTTGGCTATCGGTTCAAAAATGTGCTGTCCATAACCCCATCTTTCAGGATGATTAAAATCAGTTGGACTTTCTGCATACCTAGCAGGTAAGTTACGTCTGTTTAATTCAGGAGTTCGCCAAATATTAGTAATGTATAAAGATACTAAGCGAATATCGCCAAAAGTAACAGCATAATATGGTTTTTCTTCTGATTCGCTACCAGGTAAAGAAAAGATTTCTTCGTAGGTATCACTGTTATAAGAATTGTTTTTTATAGTAGTAAGATCGGAAGTATTTTCTATTAGGGATTTATTGCGGGGGACAGCATCATTATATTGTCTGCCGAGAGGTTTTTCTGTAGAGTATCTGCCCATCACTTCATGATTACCGATAGCGGGAAATAAAGGGGCGTATTGAATAATTTCTCCGCCTTTATAGGTAGTAGTGACACCATCTTTTTCTAATTGATAATGAGCTTTTCCCTGTAAACTAGGAAAGAATGCCCCACCTCTGCTATCATCAAACCATTCAGAAGCGCGGTCTGGAATATTAACTAAATCTCCTGCTAAAAATACAGCATCTACTCTATCAATAGTTTCCGCTACTTTCTGTAAATTGGCAGCCGTCATCGGCATTAATTGATGATCTGAAGTAAGCAATATTTTTAAAGGAGTACCAGGTTGTGGTTTACCAGTAAGAGTAAATTGTTGACTACTAACTGTTTCACCCTCTTGTAAACTAACTACCTGATAAGAAATTCTTTGAGGATAATTTAATCCTGTAACTGTTGCTTCGTGTCGCCAAATATCTCTCTGAGTAAGCTGTTCATATTTTGGCTCTAGTTTAGATTCACTGTCTTCTCTGACGCGAGTTAATTGAGTAGTATTTGCAGTTACTTTATTTTCTAATTTTTGACCATATAGAACCCAATGATTCTCCCCAGGAAATTCGGTAAACCAAACAACATTAACAGAGTTAGCTGTGGGTAATTGTAAAAAAGGATCGGTTAACAGAGAAGGCATATTTTGAACTATGTTAGTAGAATAATTGGGATTAGTAAGACCGAAATATAAGACGATGCAAATGACGACACTGATGATTGTAAGAATAAACTTACGAAATTTCATTCTTTTACATTCAATAATTGACCGAGAGGGATGGCGAGGTCTCCTCGCCATATCCAATCGAGGTGTTGACGATTAACCATAGATAATTCTCTCTCTAAGTCCCAATCAAACTTTTGAGGAAACCCCGTGAGGTTGTGGACTCCTGAAAAGAAGAAATTATGATTAAAGCAAGTTGCTGTAAGTAAACTATAAAGCAAGTAGATGAACAATTAGTTAAGAGCAAAGTTTTTGCTCTTTAATGCCTGTTCTTGAGTATTAATAGCTACAGTGGCAATAAAATCATTGTGGGGAATAAAACTAGAGAAAAGCCAATTATCAGCTTTCGCTTGCTCTCCTGAGATTGCTAATATCTTCAATTTAGAGGTTTGATTAACGTCGATTTCTACTGTCTCCAATCCTCCGACTAAACCTTCGCCTATCGCTTTAAGATAAGCTTCTTTGACTGTCCACAAATGAAAAAAGGTTTGGGTTTGTTTTTCTTTGCTTAGACTGGTAATTAATTGTGATTCTGCTGAAGTAAAAAATCTCTGAGCAATTTTATGACATTCTACATTACTGCGTAAATATTCTACATCTATGCCAATTAATTGATGATTAGTAAAAGCATATAAAGCGATATCTTGAGAATGAGAAATATTAAATTGTAGATTGCTATTAGCTAGTTTTGGTTTACCGCGACCGCCATAACTAAAGACAATTTCTTGACTAGCTATATTTAAATAACCACTAATAATTTGTCTTAAAAATCCCCTCGCAGCAACAAAACGATTTCTATGTTGGGGAAACCGAAAGCGTTCTGCTCTCTCTTTTTCATCTAGAGATAAAATGTTATTTAACTCGGTAATTTGTTTCGTAGGTATTTTGAGATTTGCTCGCCATAAATGCACTTGATTGTTATTGAATATTTTTAAGCTGGAAGGTGGCTTTTCCCAATTTAGATCCCGATTTATAATTTTCATTCCTCAATATATTGATTAATTAATATAAGAGCAAACAGCCGTTTGCCTCTACCAACCAATAATTAACTATTTAATTTTCTATATTTTACGCCAAAGAATAAAGCCAAAATTATAGAAGGTAGTAGAACAATTATTAAAGCAATAGTATTAGTTGGGTTTAAAGGTAAAGCTTGCCCACCATACTTAATTAATACCGATAAGAGAAGAGAGGCGATCGCTATTTTGATAATAAGTCCTATTTGATTATTCATTTCTTATTAATTTTTCGATATTTACACTGACTCAGATTCCGTATTTATTTCTATATATTTTGGCTTTTACTCCTATACAATATTATTTGCAATCATACTATGTATTATTTTGTACGATATTTTATAACTGAAAGCAATGGAAGATATCCCAATTTTAAGAGTAAATACCCTTGTCGATGAAAATGATGGTAGTGCCACCGAAGGAGCAGGTTTATCCCTCCGCGACGCTGTCTTAATTGCTAATAGCACTCCTGGCGACGAAATTATTGAGTTAGAATCCAATGCGGTATATGACTTAACTATAGAAGGAATAGACCCTGAATCTATTTTTGTTGATGAAGATTCCGCCACTCAAGGTGACTTAGATATTGGTAGCACAGGAGGTAAATTAACCATTCGTGGTTTAGAAGAAGGTGCAACTATTGATGCCAATCAAATCAATCGAGTAATCCAAGTTCGCGATGATTTTAGGGATAATGCAGCAACCCTCATTTTAGAAAATATCACTATCACAGGGGGTCAAGCCATTACTGAAGATATTACAGATGATGGTGGTGGTGGAATATATATTGATGGAGATGCCACAGCAGAATTAATCAACTGTAATGTTACTGGAAACTCTGCACCTGGGGGCAAAGGAGGAGGAATATCCAATAACGGAACTCTGACTGTACGTAACTGTAATATTGACGATAATTCTGCTGGTGATGGGGGAGGTATTTCTACTTCCTACGGAGGTACTCAAATTTTTGACAGTACTATTACCAATAATAGTGTCAGCTTAATCAGTAGTGGTACAGATATTGGTTCTGGTGGGGGAATTCAACATGAAGGACTAGGTCTCACAGAAATTACTAACAGCACCATAACTAACAATACTGCGGGGTTTCGCGGTGGCGGTGTAGTGGGAGATGAGTTTCTAGGTTCAAAAGGTTCAGTTACTATTACCGATAGTGTTATTAGAGAGAATACGGCTAATGATGGTGGTGGAGTAGGTTCTAGCGGTGTAGAAACCATGACCATTGAAAACACCACAATTGAAAATAATATTTCTAATCGCGGTGGTGGAGGGGTCAGCATTGGCAATATTCTTGACGAAGTAACCATTACCAACTCCACAATTCGCAATAATAATGCAGGCACAAATGGCGGTGGTATTGATTCTGGTGGTACTCTTTTTCTCCGACAAAGTAATGTCAATGGCAATACTGCTGGTGCTGATGGTGGTGGTGTCAACTCGTCTCTCTCTACTGCCGTAATTTCTGACTCTATCATCGACAATAACAGTGCGGGTGATGCTGGTGGCGGTCTAAAAGATGTGGAATCAATCAGAAATACAACTGTTAGCAATAACAAATCCGTTGGTTCTGGGGGAGGGATGTTTACCCTCGCTCCAGGTATTATCATCAATAGCACCTTTAGCGGAAATGAAAGTCAAACCTTCGGTGGCGGTCTTTCGATTACAGGAAATCCTACGGGTTCGGCAGTTGCAATCGCCAATTCTACTATTAGTGGCAATAGTGCTAGAGATAGTGGTGGTGGAATTAGTATTGGCGGTAGTCTTATTGTCGATACTCCTAATAACTACGGTGTAGATTACACCTCTGAGGTACAAACCATTGCAGGTGAGATAGTTGCGACCAACGTTACTATTACAGGAAATATCTCTGATAGTGATAATAATGGTGAAGGAGATGGTGGCGGAGTTAATAATGCTAAATCTTTTGTTACTGGTAATTCCGACCCCACACAAGGAGTGAGAAATAGATTTGGTTCGGGAAAACTTACTTTAGTGAATTCTATCTTAGCTGGCAATTTTGACACCCCTGACAATAGTGGTGAAGGAACAATTGAATCTGATATTTCAGGTGCAGCTAAAGGTAATGCCAATAATTTAGTTGGCAATCTTACAGGTTTGACTATCGAAGAAGTTTTTGTCGCACCAGAAGCAGAAAGTTTGGGACAAGGAGGCGATCTTTCAGAGATTAATCCTTTATTGGGTGAACTACAAGATAACGGTGGTGCAACTTTTACTCATGCTTTGTTAGCAGGTAGTCCTGCCATTAATGCTGGTAATAACAATAATCTTTTCCAAGAAACTTTTATTGATATTAATAACGATAATGAACCCACTACCATAGACTTTAATGGTGATGGAGATAATGATGACGCAATACCTTTCGACCAAAGAAGAGGAGAGTTTAGTCGTATTTTTGATGGTACTGTCGACATAGGTGCTTATGAAGTTCAAGAAGTTCTACCTGAGCCAGAGCCTGAACCTGAACCCGAACCAGAGCCTGAACCCGAACCAGAGCCTGAACCCGAACCAGAGCCTGAACCTAATCCCGATGGAGTTTCACTAGATACAGATATCTTCCGCTTTCAAAACAATGATGTTCCTGGTACTTATATCTATGTCAGAGATCGAGAAGCGCAAAACATTCGAGATAACTTTAATAACTTCACCGAAGAAGGCAGAGCTTTCCAAGTAGCCGTCGAACCAGGGGACAATTTGAGACCGATGTATCGTTTTCAAAATGAGATGAAACCTGGAACATATTTATTTGTCACAGAAGAGGAAAGAGCCAATATTAACCAGAATTTTGCTGAAAGCTTCACCGAAGAAGGATTAGCTTTTTATACCTATGGTGCAAATAGTGAATTGGGGACGGATTTTTCCCGTTTTCAAAATACCGAGCAACAAGGAACCTATATTTTTGCCACGGGAGAAGAAAGAGATAATATCCGCAATAATTTTGCTAATTTTGTCGAAGAAGGTATTGCTTTTAATGTTGAAATCTAAATAAAAGCGATCGCTATTTTGAGTATAAATCCTATTTGATTATTCATTTCTTGTTAATTTTTCGATACTTCCACTGATTCAGATTAAGTATTTATTCGGCTCAATTTTGGTTGTTACTCCCATACAATATTACTCGCAATAATATTTTAAGGTATTGCTTTTAATAGTGAAATCTCAGTGATAGCGATCGCTATTTTTTAAATAAATCTAAATTTACAATCTATTTTTGATAAATGGTTAGATACTGTCAACTGACTTAATTCATTAGGTTAAGAATAATTTGCGGTTTTTCGATATATACAAAAATCAATCTAGCATTACCCATACAAAATTCAATTTCTTGGCTCAAAATAATGACAGAAACAATTTTAAGAGTAACTACTCTAGTTGATGAAAATGATGGTAGTGCAACTGAGGGAACTGGTTTATCTCTTCGTGATGCTGTCTTAATTGCTAACAGTACTCCTGAAGATGAAATTATCGAATTAGAATCCGAACAAGTTTACGATCTAACTATTGAAGGTAATGATTCAGATCTGATAACACCAGCTAATTTTGGAGATTTGGATATTGCCAGCACGGGAGGTACTTTAACTATTCGTGGTTTGGGTGAAGGTGCAACCATCGATGCCAATGAAATCAACCGCGTGCTTCATGTTAAGGATGATGACAATGATAATGGAGCAAATTTAGTTTTAGAAAATATCACCGTTACAGGTGGTAAAGCCATCACTGAAGATTTTTTAGACTCAAATGGTGGCGGAATTTTAATCGATAATCTGGGAAGCGCAGAACTTGTTAACTGTAATATTATTGGAAATTCTACCAGCAGTAATGACGATAATGGAGGCGGAATTGCTAATGAAGGAAGTCTTTCTTTAAATAATTGTGTCGTTAGTAACAATGTTGGTGGTGAAGGCGGAGGCATATATACCCATTACGGTGTTACCACTATTGTTGATAGCACAATCACCAGTAATAGTGTTAATGGAATAGCTGCATCTACTCCAACGGGTGCTGGTGGAGGAGTTAGTCACAGAGGTGCTGGCACAACAGAAATTGACAATAGCACCATCTCTGAGAATACTGCTAATTCTAGAGGCGGAGGTGTCTATATCGATGATGGTTTTGGCTCAGAATCCAGAACGGGTTCATTGAGAATTGTCAATAGTACCATTAGCGGCAATACCGCTCCATCTGGTGGAGGATTACTCTCTGGCACAGTAGAATCTTCTACTATCGAAAATACCGTTATTGAAAACAACACTGCTGATTTTGGTGGAGGGGTATTTAATGCTGGAGGATACCAATCCAATGATATGGTGATTGAAAATAGCACCATTCAAAATAACATTGCTCGTGGTGATGGCGGTGGTATTTTTTCTGATGATGGTCTAATAATTAGAGACACCAATATTAGCGTGAACACAGCTAATGGAGATGGTGGGGGTGTAGATGGAGACTTGGGTAATGTCAGAATCTTTGACTCTACTGTTGATAGTAATTCTGCTGGTGGTAATGGTGGAGGTCTCGAAGATATTAATATAATCAGAGGCACCACGATTAGCAATAATAGTGCCGTTGGCGATGGTGGTGGAATTTCTTCAGGCATAGGAGTTATTCTCGATAGTACTATTAGCGGTAATAGTACTGATGGCTCTGGTGGAGGGATTTTTACTGCTGGTGGTCTGTTTCAGTATTATGTAACTGCAATCGCTAACACGACTATTAGTGGTAACAGTGCCAAAGAATACGGTGGCGGTATTGACATTGTTGGTGGCTTGGATAGCTTTATCGGAACTGAACCATCTCCTGGTACTAGAGAACTATTTAATGCTGGTGTCGTAGCTACCAACGTGACCATTACCAATAATTTGGCTGATAGTGATAACAATGGTAGTGGTGATGGTGGTGGAATTCATAATCCTAGCTATCTTGATACTGGCAACAGTCAAATCATCCCAGGAAAACTCGATCTAAGTAACTCAATATTAGAGGGCAATTTTGATACTCCTGAAAATAACGGAGAAGGAGCAATTAATCCTAATATTTCAGGTCCAGCTAAAGGTAATGCTAATAATTTAGTTGGCGATCTTACAGGATTAACTATTGCCGAATTTTTTGTTGCACCAGAAGCAGAAAGCTTGGGACAGGGAAGCGATCTTACAGGTATTAATCCCCAATTAGGTGAACTACAGGATAACGGTGGTGAAATTCAAACCTATGCGTTATTAGCTGGTAGTCCTGCTATTAATGGGGGTAATAACGACAATATTTTTCGAGAAACTTTTGTTGATATCAACGGTGATGGAGAACCCACCACTGTCGATTTTAATGGTGATGGTGATGTTGATGATGCTCTTGCTTTCGATCAAAGAGGAGAAGGATTTAGTCGTATTTTTGGCGAGACTGTAGATATAGGTGCGTTTGAAGTCCAAGAAGTTTTGTCCGAACCCGAACCTAATCCCGAACCTAATCCTGAACCCGAACCTGAGCCTGAACCTGAACCTGAACCCGAACCTGAGCCTGAACCTGAACCCGAACCTGAGCCTGAACCTGAACCCGAACCTGAGCCTGAACCTGAACCCGAACCTGAACCCGAACCTGAACCCGAACCTAATCCCGATGGAGTTTCATTAGATACAGATATCTTTCGCTTTCAAAACAATGATGTTCCTGGTACTTATATCTATGTCAGAGATCGAGAAGCGCAAAACATTCGAGATAACTTCGATAACTTTACCGAAGAAGGCAGAGCTTTCCAAGTAGCGGTCGAACCAGGGGACAATTTGAGACCGATGTATCGCTTTCAAAGTGAGATGAAACCTGGAACATATTTATTTGTTACAGAAGAGGAAAGAGCCAATATTAACCAGAATTTTGCTGAAAGCTTTAGCGAAGAAGGATTAGCTTTTTATACCTATGGTGCAGATAGTGAATTGGGAACAGATTTTTCCCGTTTTCAAAATACCGAGCAACAAGGAACATACAGCGGTTTGCATCTAAATGTGGGACAATCAAGCATTGTAAAAGTAGATCGTAAATGAAAGCTTATTCGGTGGATTTTCGAGAGAAGATAGTCAGCGCGATCGAGAAAGGTGATAGTTCAGTA
>NZ_LR213853.1:17188-25058 GCF_900659865.1 Hyella patelloides LEGE 07179 | reverse complement strand
AATTTAAACGGATGACAGGAGTTAAAAAAAACTTTTCAATTGATGGTTCGCATAGTTAGAGCGAAGGAAAAAACCAAAAAGAAACCTGGTCGCCCTACTAAATTAAGAATTGAAGACCAAATTTTATCTGATCCCTATCGAAATCGTCACAGAAGATTTGGTTTAAGGTCGAATTTAATTGCGGGAATTTGTAATTACGAATTAGCCTTATAAGTCGGATAAAAAAATAAATTAATTAAAATAATTTCAGGAATTAATTAATAACTGAAACAATTTCTGCTGTCAAATTTTCTCAAAGCGCGATCGCTCTTTTTGGGTTGATTTAAAAAATCTCTCAATTCTCATTATTTTAATCAGCATAAATTTAAACAAAATAGTCTTTTATCATACCATAAAAAACTTTTGCAAGAGTTCTATTGACTTTTAATAAAAGCGGGACTATCTTTGTATATCAAGTCACAAAAATAATCAAATAACTTCTGTTAATCTGATTATCTGAAAAGCGCGACAGCGCGACTAAATTAAACGCTAAGTCATCCAGAATGGCTTGATGTTTTTTAATATTATGGTGTGAGGAAAAATGAAAAAATCATTGTGTAAATCGTTGCTGCTAGCTCCAGCAATTTTAGGTTTGGCTGCGAATTCTCCTGTAGCTGCTCAAAACGCTACTAACGATCGGTTACTAAATCAGTTAGATAGCTACACCCGTGAGGGAAAAACCAATACAAACTCTATTAATCAAGTAACTAACGTTAATCAACTTCGTGATGTTTCCCCTGCTGACTGGGCTTACGAAGCATTGCGTTCTCTTGTAGACCGTTATGGCTGTATTGCGGGTTTCCCTAACCAAACTTATCGTGGTTCTCAAGCTTTATCTCGTTATGAATTTGCTGCTGGTTTAAACTCCTGTTTAAATCAAATTGAGCGTCTAATTGCTTCTAGCGAGGCTGTTGTCAGAGAAGACATTGATACGATTAATCGCCTAACCCAAGAATTTGAAGCGGAACTAGCTACTATCGGTGGACGTATTGACAACTTAGAAAGTCGTACTGCTTTCTTAGAAGATAATCAATTTTCGACTACTACCAAACTAGAAGGGGAAGCTGTTTTTGGTCTTGCTGGCGAATTTAACTATGAAAACCAAGTTGTCTTACAAGACAGAGTTCGTTTAGGTTTCGTATCCAGTTTCACAGGACAAGACGCTTTATACACTCGTTTGGATGCTGGGAATGCAACACCTTTCGATGGTATTGATACTGGAGCATTTACCTACAGCTTTGACAATGGTAACAACGTAGAAATTGGCTGGTTGGCTTATTATTTTCCTATCGGTGACAAAGTAGACGTTTACTTACCCGCAGCTTTCCCACTTTGGCAAGATTTCGTTCCTACTGTTAGTCCTTACTTAGATACCTTTACTGGTGCTGGTGGTTCTCTTTCTAGCTTTGGTGAATCCAGCCCCATTTATAAAATTGGTTTAGCCTCTGGTGGTGGTATTGGTTTTAATGTCCAGCTTGTTGACTTTGTAACTGTCAGTGCAGGTTATTTCGGTGGTGATACTTTTAACCCAGATAGTGATACTGATGGTGGCTTATTCAACGATGAATATTCTGCATTAGGTCAGTTAACTTTTAGTTTCTTAGAAGATAAGCTACAAGTGGCTGCAACTTACGTTCATGCTAAATTCGCTTCTTCTGATAATACTATCTTTGACCTTGGTGTGGGAACAGCCAATGCGAGAAGTCCTCTAGATGGGTCATTAAGCACCAACTCTTATGGTGTAGCAGCATCTTACGATCTTAACTCCAGAATAGCAGTTAATGCTTTTGGTATGTATACTGATGCCGACGTAGATGATGGGAGTGACGAATCTGAAATCTGGTCTTATGGTCTTGGTATAGCACTTCCTGATTTGGGTAAAGAAGGTAACTTAGCTGGTATTATCATTGGCGCAGAACCCTATGCCGATCAGGATGATATTCCTCTCCACGTAGAAGGTTTCTATAAATACCAATTCAACGACAATCTTGCCATTACTCCTGGTGTTATTTGGATTCAATCACCTAACGGAGACAGCGATGAAGACGATGCTCTTATTGGTGTAATTAGAACTACTTTCGCTTTTTAAATACAACGTAAATCGTCATTAATTCTGAACTTTCTAGCCCATGACTTGTAAGTTATGGGCTTTTGCTGTAATATATCTTCCACAAGCTATACTAAATTGGCATAATTTTAAAGTTACATAAAAAAACTATGCCGATAATTAATGATTAAAGTCACCAGTAAAAAGATGAGTTAATGAGATTTTATTCCCGCATTGGAATTAATTATGTTTCATCTATTAATCTAGAAAAATCAGTGTAGAATTTACGAAAACAACCCTTAAAATCAGCTCGCTTGCCATTAGCTATAAGCTATAAGCTTGAATCGCATAGTGGAGGAGTTGACCTCCACTATGCCCTATTCCACTTAAAGAAGTGGAGGAGTTGAACCTGGCGATAAGCTTGGAGCTTAAAGCTGTTAGCTGGTTAAAAACAATTGGAATAGGGCGAGATTTCTCGATCGCTTTGGGATTAGTTCGACCTTGGCGAGTGGAAATAATTTGTTCGGCAATTTCTGAGATTAACTAAGAGCAAAAATAAGGCAGAATGGATTTTGCAAAATTAAACAAACTCATCGCTAGTTCTACCTATAGTGAACTTGGATTACGAGCAAAAGAGTATTTACAATATCAGCACTCTGGTGATGAAAACCAAGATTTAGCTAAAACTACAATGTATAACTGCATGGTGGACTTTTTACAAGACTTGGGTATGGAACAAAAACAAGCCGAACAATATTGTGATAACAGTGATAATTTGACTGAACTCGCTCAATACATTAGCTCGATACTGGGTTAATCATTTTTGATCGCTCAGTAGTTTAATTTTGTATTAGTACGTCTAATGTGAATTAAAACTGCATTGTAAATAGCTGGAACTATGAAACTAAGGCTGTGCGATTTTTAGTTAAACAATCGCACAATTAAAAACTACACCGAGCAACTTTTTCTGGTTAATTCTTTCAAGCTTATAGCTTATAGCAAGCGAGCTGATAGCTACGAACTAGTCAACTCTCAACGAAGCTAATTCACATCAAGCGTATTAGTATACCTACCTATATCTTTTGCTAGACTTCTCTTTTCAAGATTTTGACTAAAATTAGAATATCGCAAGGTGATAAGGACAGAATAATAATGTTTTTGGTAACTGGTGCAACTGGTTCATTGGGGCGAAGAATTGTTAGACAATTAAGAGAACAAGATTCATCAGTTAGGGCTTTTGTGCGTCTTTATAGCAATTATGGTGAATTAGAAGATCGGGGCGCAGAAGTTTTTATTGGCGATTTAACAGAAGCTCGAGATATCGCTAAGGCAACTCGCGATATAGAATACGTTATTAGTTGTCATGGCTCAGGAAAAGATGCTCAAGCTGTTGACTATCGAGCAAATATTGATTTAATCGATCATGCAATTGCCAATAACGTCAAACATTTTGTTTTTATATCTGTATTGGGGGTAGATCGTGGTTATCAAGCTCCTACTTTTAAAGCGAAAAGAGAAGTCGAAAAATATTTAATGGCTAGTGGCTTAAACTATACCATCTTGCGTCCTACAGGTTTTGCCAACAATTTATTACCTTTAGCAGAAAGATTTCGCGATACAGGACTTTATTTATTGATAGGAGATAATCAAAATCGTTCTTCTATTGTTAGTACTGATGATTTAGCTAAAATTGCGATCGCCTCTGTAACTAACTCCTCAGCCCAAAATCAAGTTTTTGCAGTAGGAGGGGCGGAAGTTCTTACTAGAGAAGATATTCCTCGCATCTTTGCTGAAGTTTTTCAACGAGAGCCGATTATTCTTAATCCTCCTTTATTTCTCTTCGATGGCTTACGCTCAGGAATCGGTTTAATTAATCCTCAATTGGAACAATCTTTGGGTACGTTACGTACTTTACTTGCTCATGAATTTTACTGCACTACCGAAGAAATTACTCGTTTAGAGTCTACTTTTAATCTTAAAATGGAATCTGTCCGCAGTTTTATACAACGTTATCTTGGTAGCGGGTTAAGTACCGCAAATGAATAGATCTTTTGCACAAGCCACAAGTTATTAGTTGAGAAAGGAAATTTGCGATCAATCATTGTTTTGACTCGATTAACCGCTTTAATTCCTCTACTTCAAGAGAGGCGATCGCATCCAGTAGCTTACCTGTATTGCCTTCTGCCCCCCATTGATAACCTAGTTCTAAAGCTATTTTTTTCAATTTCTCTGGAGTGTCGGGAGCAACTCTAACTTGAATCATGGTGCGGTTTAATTTTGGTCTACCCATCACTTCTCTCCACAGGATCGCGTCGCGTAATTCCGATATCCCATAGCTTTTGCTGGACATCTTCTAATTCCATCCCACAATAGTGATATTCTTGTTTTGCTAGATGCACCAAGTAATAACCCAGCTTTCCTTGATATTTACGGAACAATTCGGTAAGTATTCGACCCTTAGTTAATCCAAAATATTGCTCGCGATTTGCCCAATCAAATTCGCGATCGCTAAGCTTAAAAAGTTCATCACAACTTTGAAACCAACCATTAGGCTTGCGGTTGATTATTTGTATATAGCCTGGGTAAAAAATAGTAACGGCAGTGTCGCTCATGGTAGAATTGAGTCAAAACGAAATTTAGTAAACCCCCTCTGGGTGGTATTAGAGGGGGGGTAAGTTACTTAGTCACCGTCTTCGTCTGTTTCCGATTCTTCTTCAGAATCTAAAGCCTCTAGTTCAGCTTCGATTTCGCTCGTATAAGCTACATCTTCTTTGTCGCTTCCCTTTTGCTGTTTTGCCCAGACATCCGCTCCTAAGTGACGGTAAACAACTTTAGGGTCGGGTTTCCCGTGTCCGTTGTTGTTTTGGTTATTTTCGTTCGTTTATCTCACCTCCTTTGGGGTAACTATGTATTTATTATATAATACTTTCAGGATAAATGCCTTGCATTTATCCTGAAAAACTCTAATTCCAAAAACAAAAGGTTCACCACGGTGAACCTTTTGTTAATTCAAAACCAAGCATCAAAGCGATCTTCTATTAATTCGACCGAACAATCCACATATTCTGAATAAGCATAATAACGACGGTATCTTTCCTCCTCTGTAGTCGCTATATGATGGAGTAAGAAGTCTTCCTTTAGACGTTGAATTGTATCAACATGCTGATTCACTACCCAAAGGAAAAGAAGATGAGAATTTTGTAAAAAAGCCTGAGCTGGCTCTAAAATTAATCAATCAAACAATCGAGAGAAAATATCATCCAGGCATTGTTTTAATTGATGGGGGATATGGCAATAATTCTACTTTTTTGCAAGAGCTAGAGAAGCTAAAACTCAATTATATTGGAGGTTTAGCCAAAAATCGTCAAGAAGCGTGTAATCAATTCAGAAACAGGAGAAAAAGAATCAGAAAGAAGGTTAGATGAAATAGCATTTTCGTTATCAAAAGAAGATTTTGAAGATGTAACTTTAGAACTTGATAAACCGAAAACTGTTTGGGTAGCTAAATTAGAAGCTGAGACTAATGGTCTTCAAGGTAAGAGAACTATCGCAATCGTCATGAATGCTAGCTCTCCAGAATCAGCTACTGAAATAGATTATTTAATAACCAATCAACAAGGCAATAAAGTAACAGAAGAATGGATAGTTAGAACATTTTCCAAGAGAAACTATATTGAAAAATTTTATCGGGAAGCCAAAGGCTGGTTAGGGTTAAAAGAATATCAAGTGAGAAAAAAAGATGCTCTACTTCGTCACTTTATTTTAGTATTTACTGCTTATACTTTCATTTTGTATCAGCAATTAATGGGAGGACTTAGAAAGCGTTATGCGGGGTAATCTTTAACAACTTTTGCTGAAACAAAAGACAGCATTTTTAACAGGAATTTCTGACAATTTCTTGGGTTGGCTACATTCAGGATATGGAACTGTTTGCAGAACATAAGGCTAGTCGGGGATTTGTTTGGGCATAAGATGAGGTAAAAAAGCTACCGTAACTATAGTTCAAGTATTATTCATTACTTTTTTCCTAAAGTCCAGCTAGATGGTTTTACCTTGTTTTCTCAGAAAGTCTTCAAATTGATCGTCTGATTCTTTCTGGTTTTTAGGGGCAGGGTATCTAGTAGCATTTGTTCTGGGACGAGAAACATATTCATCCCAAGCGGATTGGTCATCTCTATGAGCTAAGACATAGTTAGTTAAGTCTTTTAAACTCATTTCTTTAAAGTTAGTCATTTATGTGATGCTCCTTTGTGCCGTCGGCATAGATGGTTATCTCAACATTTTCTGCTTCACCAGCAATAATAAAAATTTGCTCTGTTCTCTCATCGTACCTGAACAGATAAATAGGTCGATAGAAGTTAGATAGCGACTGCAAAGTCCTTATTGCTGTAATCATTTGCTCTTGTGTAGGCAATTTCCCCCCTGATTTAGTTTTCATGGTGCTAACAAAGCTGTATTACTTTGTTAATACAATCATAGCCAAATAATTCACTATGGTCAAACAATTCACTATAATGATTAATATCTTAAATGTGGAATGAATTCATTATTGATATGGGAACTTGTCTTTCGTTTGCTCAATGGCTACTTTGGAAAAGGAAAAGCAGGAAACTAAGCCAAGGGAAAATAGCGCTCGCCCTAGAAGTAGATCGCTCAACTATTAGTAATTGGGAAAATGAAGTTTCTATTCCCAAGTTAGACCCGCTCCAGACATTTACTCTCTGCGAGATGTTGGATGTTGAATTGTCTGAGTTGGCTAAAGCTTTTAAAGGAGAATTTGAGGTTAAATAGTTAAAGATTGTATATTAAGGATTTAAGAAAAAATGAAAAAATGGAAGCTCAAATATCCCAAACAATGCCAAAAGTGTCCTTGGAAAAAATCTACCAATCCATTCAATATTCCCGATAGGTACTCGGAAGAAGCACATCGAGAATTAGGTAAGACAATCGCCGATGAGATTCCCATTGAAGAACAACTTCAAGCTATGACAACAGAAAAAACTATGTTCAGTATGGCTTGCCATAAATCCACAGAACAAGAGCGTTATTATTGTATTGGCTGATTGATAAATCAAATCGGACAAGGTAATAATATTAGACTCAGATTTTCTATGGTGAGTTGCGAAAATGCTAAAGAAATTGAAACTTTTGGCGAGCAGCATGAAAAATTTGAAGATACTTTCCCTTCACTATACTATTAGCTGAAAATGCAAATATTTACTAATAAAAAACCTCTTCTATCAAAATACCTACAGTTACAGATTTCGCAATCATACGATCTTTAAGGAACATCTTTTCTTCTTTTGAACTCTTATAAGTCATGGAGATATTTTTGTTTTAACCTCATAAGACAGTACAAAGCAGTGTAAGAAAGTATGAGTGATTTTAATCGGGATGGATTTGCAGATCTAGTTGTCGGAATCCCAGGAGAAAGTCCAGGAGGTGACCCTCAATCGGGTGCGATCGCTGTTCTTTTGGGTTCGAGCAATGGTCTTGTCGCAAGTAGAGTTTTCGAGCAAGAAAACCTCGATTTAGGTAGTAATGAATTGGGAGACTCTTTTGGTGAAGCTTTGGCTGTGGGGGACTTTAACAACGATGGTTTTGATGATTTGATCGTCGGAATCCCAGGAGAAAGCCCAGGAGGAGATCCCCGAGCAGGTGCGATCGCTATTTTACGAGGCTCTAGTGATGGTTTAACTGCTAGTCGCATTGTGGAACAAGAAAGCCTGGATTTAGGGAGTAATGAATCAGGAGACGCTTTCGGTGAAGCTTTGGCTGTGGGAG
>NZ_LR213853.1:0-16734 GCF_900659865.1 Hyella patelloides LEGE 07179 | reverse complement strand
GCCAGGAGGAGATCCCCAATCGGGTGCGATCGCTATTTTACAAGGCTCTGGTAATGGACTTGTTCCTAGTCGTGTGTTAGAGCAAGAAAGCTTAGAATTAGGTAGCAACGAGGGAGGAGACTTATTCGGTGCAGCATTAACTGCTGGAGACTTTGACAGTGATGGTTTTGATGATTTGATAGTAGGAGTCCCAAGAGAAAGCCCAGGAAGTGACCCCCAGTCAGGGGCGATCGCTATTTTACGGGGTTCTAGTAATGGACTTGTTCCTAGTCGTGTGGAAGAGCAAGAAAGCTTAGAATTGGGCAGCAATGAGGGAGGAGACTTATTTGGTGCAGCCTTGGTTAGCAGTCGCTCTGATGACGATGATGAGCCACCAGTTGAGCCACCAGTTGAGCCACCAGTTGAGCCAGAGCCATTACCAGAAGGACAAATAGGGCTATTTCGTTTCAGAAATAATAGTTTTCCTACAGGTACTTATATTTTTGTCGAAGAGCAAGAAAAAAATAACATTCTCAACGATCCCAATCTGAGTCGTAGTTTTACTTTAGAAGGTAATGGTAATAGAGCATTTGTCGCGAGTACGGAACCAGGAGAAAATTTAATTTCTATATATCGTATCCGCAGCCTTGATATTTCAGGTACTTATCTTTTTGTCAGTGAAAGAGAATATGATGCTATTTTTGATGATGATTCCAATCAACGCAATAAATGGGTCAAAGAAGGTTTAAATGCCAATGGAGATGATATTCCTGAGTTTTATGTCTTTGGTGCTGGAGCAAACCAAGGAACAGAATTTCACCGCTTTCAAAATAGAGAAAATAGTACTTTTCTCTTTGCTGGGCCATCAGAAACCCAAGCTATCAATAGCGATCCTAATTTATCAGAAGTATTTGTCGATCAAGGGATTGCTTTTGAAACTTTATAGCTACAAGCTCTGATTGGTTAGCTTTTGTTTGAGCTTGAAAATTGTTTAAGTCCCGTTAATTGATATTCTCCTACGGTATGGTGGTGCAGCATCGGTAAGAATTGCCAGTATGGTGGCAAAATTCTTGCAAAGACTGTTGATGAATGCCATTGCTAGCGGTACTGTTGATGGTGCTTTACAGGTTGGCAGAAATGTTATTGAAGAAAATGATTTATCGACAAATGTAGCTCAACAGACATTAACTGGTGCTGCTGGTGCTGCTTTCCCAATAAAATAATAGAGTTTATTGATTCTTCTGTTGTGGATTCTTAGTATTTTATATTAAAAATATAGACTAAGATGAACATGATTGAAAAACATACAAAGCTATACAATTACGCTGGTTCAAAAGAAATAAAAAATGCCGTAGCCAACTATCCTATAGGCATCCAAATACAATCAAAACAAGATATCAATAATTGGATATACAGTACCAATCAAGGAATTGACAATTCTGGATTTATAATATGTACTTTTGTAATTGATTTAGAAGGTTATCTTTGTATTGCAGATCGTCATTCAGAACACGTAGCTTGTTCGGGTGGAAATCCTGTATTCTCCGCAGGAGAAATATTCTTTGTTCCTAACAAGAATGAATATGAAATTGCGGAAATTTCTAATCAATCTACTGGTTTTTGTCCAGAGCCAGATTCATGGTTTTCAGTAAGTCAAGCACTTGATAGAATTCCACTAAATCATCCTGGTGAATTCACGATGAACTTTATTTTTCGTCGTTGTGTTAAATGTGGTCTGTTAAATTTAGTCAAAGAAAACTTATTTGTTTGTGCTGATTGTAATACAGAGCTTCCAAAAAATTGGAATTGCAACCTACCTTGATAATTTTGCTATTAGCTGAGGAAAACTAATTGATTATTGATTTTCATTGGTTTTGAATGTTAGCTTTTTGGCTCTGCCTGCAAATCAGTTTTTTATTAAATGAGGCTTTCTCATAAGCGCAAATGTACGCCAAGAAACAACAGGGACAGCACGTGACCGTTGGTCAAGATTTGATTTGATTTGACCTGCGTTTGTTGCCTAAAATTGACCACTTTGAAATAATACCAGAAAAACTAAATTTTTCTTCGAGTCCCAAGGATTTTAAATACCAGAAAACTATTGCTAATGGTAAGACATATTTACTCCAATAATGTGCTTTCATCATAATAAAGCAGTTGACTAAAACGCACAGAAACATCAGGTTAGGTTGAGAAAAGCGCACACAGGCTAATAGAGACAAGACATAAAACAAAGCTATCTTTAAAAACTCGTAGTGTAGTAGTTCTAGAAAGGGTTCAAACTTACCATCACTACTGGTTGGGGGCTGAAAGATCAGGCAATATAGCAACCAACCTACTGCAATAAGCAGAATTTTACGCCACTGTTGCTTTAAGGACTGAATTCTAGCTAGAGGCTGGAAAAGAATAAACTCTGGAATAACAATAAATATACTAACAAATGCTAAGAAATAAACAGCTCTATTGGGCTTTAAATACCAGGTTGTTTGTTGAAACTCAGGAGCCATTTCCTCTAGTCCCGTTGAAGGTGCTAATCCTTGAAATAAATAAATCCATCCCAAAATAGACAACGCTGCTATGAAAGGAGCTATCCACCGCCATTGTGCTGACAAGTTAAATTCGCCAGTACTTTTAATCTTAGTAAAAGCAACCATAAGCTCATATATGGCGATCGCCACAGGGAATGCCAGCATATATTGTCGCGATGCAATTGCTAAAATAAAGGCGATGCAACTAAGTAGATGGCGGTTATGCACATAGCCCAAGAACCCCACCAGCACACAAAAGCAGGCGATCATATCTGTAAACAAACGTCCGCTAGTCAGGAGATAAAACGGACAAGAAAATAGCCCAAGCAAAGAGAGAATAGCTTTTCCTCCCTTGTCTCGACTCGGCCAACCAATTATAAAGACTGTGATTAACGACAAAATTAAGTTTAGCAGTCGCCCTGCAAATATGCCTTGTTGAAAAAGATATTCCAACCCCCCAAAGAGAATGAATGGTAAGGGAGTATTTAACTCACCGTAGTTTTTCAACTGATCGATTGTAGGAATTAGGCTTTCACTGAAAGTTAGGCTAGTTTTCCAGAAATGTCCTTCATCTCCCAATTTACTCGCGTGGAGAAAATCAAGCCAGATCACCAATGCAGTATAGATAGTTGTGATGAGCAGTAAAAACAAAAATTTCTGCTGAGAACGTTTGAGTTGAATGTTCATGAGGGCTGGAGTTGAGACTTGAATTTGACTAAAGAATCAATAGAAGAGTCGGAACTTAGAGAAATTAGCCACATTAAAGATAAAATCAGGCATAGAATCAAAATTAATCTAAAAATGCTTGATACCGATCTCAAATAGCAAGTTGGATTCAAACCATGAGTCGCAATAAACATCTTAGATTATTCTACAACTAAGCCATTTCATCAGATTGGGGTTAAGCCGAGATACAGATACTGTTGGCGAATCTGCTACAGATAATCTTACACAAAGTATCGCCAAAAGTTAAAGTTAGGATTTTTCGCTATTGTAGTACTAATAATGTCAGTAAAGATTACTTTTTCTCTCCAAGAGTATTAAATAAGTGTTAAGTAGTGCTACATATTTTTGAAACCATTGGGAGTTAATGCCTGTAATGCAGAGTAATTTGTGACTTTTCAAAAAAATTGAAATTACCCTGACGCGATACTGATAAACTATTACCCTTCTTTTATGATTAAGGGGATTTTTAACGAAGATACCTTGATTCAGCCCACAAAAAATCAAGGTTTAACCTCAAAGTTATAAAAGAGGGATTAAAATATCAATTCTCGCAAATTATTATTTATTGATAAATAAAATTAATTATCAATTGGATTTAGTATTAAAGGTTTTTTTGTTAAGGTGGCACATTTAAGAATACTCTAAATAGTAACAAAGACTATTACGTTGAGTATTCTTCATTCCATCAATTCTCTTGACAGGCTCATTAGTTACTTAAAACCATCATGCTCAGTAAGAATTTTTTCCACTCTCGCTTCTTCTATCTTGTAGGTTAATTTTTTTCCTTCGTGGACATCTCTTTGGGTCTTTGTCAAGTTAATGGTTGAGCCTACTGTAAAGATTAAACCCATTCCCATAAAGCTTTTTGTCCAAGAATCTACGGGTAAATAAATAATACCAATAGAAGTAGAACCCAAAGCAATTATAAAAGAAATCCAAGTTTGAGCAATCCATGCAGAGCTATGTTCCTGGATAGTTACTGGTTTTTGTATCATGACTAGAGCAAAAAAAATTTAATTACCCCAGATTGTATAGAGTAAAAAATTTTATTTGCATGGTGTTGGTGACACTTTTATGATTGGCAATTACTTAACTAGTAATAGCTCAAATAAGTTAGTTTTTCGATAAGGAATTAGTTGTATATGTCGTTAACTTACTAGCGATCGTTATAGAGGATACTACAATTCTTTAGCAAAAGTTATATAATAAAATTTACGTAGACAATTCATCTTTTAGGTAATTTTTTGTACATAGTTTTTAGCTAATGGATGGCTCTAAAAAGCATTGTAAGCCATGATTTGTCTAGTTTTTACAGAAAAACACTTAACACTCACAAAAACTTTATAGTCACCTTCGATATTCACCGATATACTTAAGATATATTGATATAAAAAACAGCAATTGTCCTGTAACTACAAGGATCGACCCAAAAATTCATGGAAAATATCAGCGATTACTTAACATCTATCCAACAAGAAACTGTTGCTGAAGAAAAGACTGTCAAAGTAGCAAAATTAATAATTTTATTAATCAAAATTGAAAAAGAGTTAAATACAGTTAAGTCTACTTTGCTTAAGCTTCAGACTCATCAGCGAAAATACAAAAAAGATTCTTCTTTAGCAGAACAAATTACCCGAAAGATTAATACCGTAGAGCAACTATTAGAAAAAATTCGTAAAGCAAGATTAAATTTGAACTTCTATTTTATTTAAGTTTATAATTCATAGCCAATTACCCGATCCAATACTTATTTTGGTACGTTACACTAGATAACGTGCCAAGCTGTGATTTTATTAATAAATAATCAGCAATTATCAGCTATCAATTGTTTTTTAGTGTTCTACAAAATCAGAAAGCCTCTACATTCCTAAGTCTTCAAACTGACAAATCCAAATACGACTAAATTTTAACTAACAACACCATAAGCAGCTAATCCCAACCGTCATTTTCTGATTGTTGTTCAATCTGACTGATAGCTAGCTTAATTACTTGTTTGACGGCTACTTCTGATTCGTTCTCTAAAGCTGTTTGCAAAGCATCTACAGTATTAATTTCTTTGATTTTCATAAGTGCTAACGCAGCCGATTTACGACTTTCGGCTTTTTGGTTGTCTAGTAACTTAATTAATAGAGGTATTGCTGGTTTATAAGCTAGATTTCCCAATGCTGCTGCTGCTTCACTACGAACATTAACTGCTGAATCCTGAAGTGAATTAAGCAATAAGTTAAAAGCTCTTTCTTCTGGCTCTTCTTCTGCCACTTTAGCAATAGCTCCTATAATAGCACTGCGGAGGTCGGCTGATTCTGAATCAAAAGCTGTATATAATTGCTCTTTTGCTTTGATGCCAATAAAAGCCAACGCCCAAGCAGCATGACCCTTAATAGCTTCATTCCCGTTATCATCTGCTAAAATCTCTAGTAAAGAAGGTACAACCACCTCCCCCATAACTGCTAAAGCTCCAATACAAGAATTACGTACTACCTGATCTTCATCGTGAAGAAATGAATCTAGTAAAACAGGTATGCTAGCAGGATCGGCAATGAGAGTTAAAGTCTTGGCTGCTGCTCTTTGCACTACGACATGAGGATGATTAGCCACAGCTTCCGCCAAAAAAGGGACTGCTGGTTTACCAACAACGCCTAAAGATTCAGCAAAACCTAGTCTTGTCAAACCTCTGTTGTCTCCAAGACATTCCACCATCTGTTGTATGAGTTTTTCATCACTGCAATCAAAAGTATCATTGCTTAAATCTTGTTCTACTTTTTGCAGTAGTAGATCGACTTCTTCGGTAGATAGAGTTAGTCTATTCTCTGATGGTTGAGTGGTAGATTGAGAAATACTTTTCATTGTATTTAACCATTAACCAGAGTGTTGTATTGTGCGCGTAGTGCTTCGAGCTTAACATCGATTTGATCTAACTGGGGTTGCAACTGAGTCATTACCATTTTCTGGGAAATTTTGGCTTTTTTAGCGGTCCCTACGGTTTCATTGACTAAACGATCGCGATACTTTTCAAATTCGGTAATTACCTCTGCTAAATCTTCAGGCGTTACGGTAGAGTTTGTTGTTTCTGTCATCTTTTTTTTTAAGTGAATATACTAAATGCTAATGTCTTAACATTATCTAACGAGAGGTAACTCGTGTAAACCGCGATCGGGAGAGTTTTTATATAAGTTTCACAAATCCCAATTGAGACAGATAGCAAGTAAGTAGGCGGGTTTAATTAAATAGAAAATGGTAATTAGGTAAACAAAATCATTTGTATATTTATATTTAGTTATAGATACTTTACCTATTTTCAACTACCTTTGCTTGCTACCGTAGAGACGCGATAGATCGCGTCTCTACCTGCTGCTTGCTATTCGCTACTTGCTTATAATTTATTGTGTTATAACTGAGCTATCTTTCGACAATTAACTAATGATAGCTCCGCAAAAAGAAACACATCATAATTGGATTGTTAGAGAAAACTTTTCAGGTACAGATATCTATCTAGCCCAGGCAAAAACAATCTTAAATAAAGCTACGGGTTTTATGAATAGTTATGATTTTACGTTAAATCCTTATCGGGGTTGCCAGTATGGTTGTAGCTACTGTTATGCTGCTGCTTTTAGCCCAGATAAGAATCGTCGGCAAAATTGGGGAAATTGGGTAATTGTTAAAGAAAATGCAGCCCAAATTTTAGAAAAAGAATTAGCTCGTTGGCAACAAAAATTCCCTAATATTGCTCCGAAAATTTACTTAAGTAGTGTAACCGATCCATATCAACCTCTAGAAGTAAAACGACAGCTTACAAGAAGCTTATTAAAGGTAATGCTGGCTTATCAACCTACTTTAGTAATTCAAACTCGTAGTCCTATGATTATTAGAGATATTGACTTATTATCTCAGTTTCAACGCTTAAGAATTAATCTGAGTATTCCCACAGGAAGCGAACGAGTTAGAAAAGATTTTGAACCGAGATCGCCTAGTATTAAATCTCGATTACAAACGATTAATAAACTTAAATATAATATCCCTGTTAAGGCAAATTATGATATTAGATTTTCGGTAACAATTACCCCTTTATTACCGACATTCCCTGAAGATGAAATTAACTTTATTCAGCAATTAACTGTTGTAGATCGAGTTGTCTTACAAGATTTTCATCCTAGTAATAATAATACGTTAACTGCTTCTACCAGAAAAAATGCGATCGCTCTTAAAGATAAATATGCTTGGTGGTATGGGAACAATAAACATAGTTACCAAAACTTTAAGCAAAAGCTACAAGATTATTTCACTGCTTTATTAGCCGATGTGGAAATCATGGAAGGAAAAGCTGGTTTTGGCTTTGATTAAGCAATAATTCATTAAGATATGGTTTCGCAAATAATTCGCGGTTGGTTACATACTTGGCAATTTCAGCAAGCTTTAAAACAAGGAAAGTTTAACAGAGCAAATTACCTTTTAAAAAAGCTAGAATCTTCAAAAAACCAATTACCGTGGGTAGCTAAATTATATCAACAAAAACTCAAGGCAGAACGCTCAGAAAATCATTATAAGCAAGAAACAGATACTTTAAATCAACGCTTACAAAATATTGCTTCTGATAGTTATTTATTAAAACCAAACCTAAACTTTATTGAGCATATTCATAATACTTTTAAGTTTACCGAGCATGATAATAGCAAGCTCCAAATTACGGGGATCGATCGACCAATATTTAACGAATTAGAAATTGCATTATCTAATTTTCTTGAAACCGAAATTAATAAAGTTTCTTGTCAACATCGAGAAGCAAAATTACAAGAAGCAATCGATGATTTATTGGGACTAAAAAAAGGTATCGATCCTAATTACAGCTATTTTTTTAGCCCTCATGTCTACTTACTAAAATACTTTACTGAAAATGTTTATTGTACTTATCTAGCTTGGTTTTTAGTTTATCAATCGGGTTTACTACCTAAAAATATTAAAATTCTTGATGTAGCTGCGGGTCCTGGTACAGTAATTTATGGATTAGCTTTATTACTTTTAAGTACTGTGGGTTACCACTCTCTACAACCGTTACATATCTCTTACTATTCTTTAGAGCAACAAGCAACTCTACAATATCGAGGTTTGCAATTTTGGCGTAGTTATATTGAGTCTATAGCTTCACCCCTGAATGCTTATTTTCGCTTTAATACTCTCAATATTTTTGATTATCAAGACTACGCTGCTAAATTACCAAAAAGCTTTTTTAACTGTATTGTAATTTCCCATTGCTTTTTTTACAATCCTCAACAACGCCACAAATCCCATCAAATATATCGTCAAATATTTCATCACAACTTACAGCCAGAAGGTTATGTCTTACTAATTATTCAAGGTAGAAAACTATTTAATATATATGATATTTTACCAACAGAAAATATGACAGAAGAAGAAGCAATGATAACCATGTTTCTTGAAGAATTAGGTTTAAAGCTCGAATGGTATAAATATTTGACCTCTACAGGAAAAAGAACTCCTATTGAGAAAGGTTTTAGCAAGTTTGCGCGAGAAAATTTACCCTCTCAACATCATATAGGCAACCTCAGAAAAAAATATCTTCAAGAATTTTATGTTGCTAATTATTGCATAGACGATTATGTGATTTTGGCAAAGAAATCACCTACTATTTTTTAACTTTGCTTTTGTTTAAACAGCACCACTATTTTTATTAAAAATAACCGAAATAGTTTTGAGAATTAAGATCGTATCGTATTTTAAACTCCAATTTTTTTGATAGCGAAGATCGAAGTTAATGACATCTTGAAAATCCCGAACTTGCGATCGCCCATTAACTTGCCATTCTCCTGTCATTCCTGGTCTAACATTCAGTCGTTGCCACTCAGGAACTTGATAACAGTCTACTTCTTCTGGGGTAGGGGGTCTAGTTCCGACAAGACTCATCTCCCCCTTTAAGACATTCCAAAACTGAGGCAGTTCATCCAGGCTAGTTTTGCGTAAAAAGCGACCGACTTTAGTTACACGGGGGTCATTATCATTCTTAAAAAAAGCCCCACTAGCTTGATTAGCGACCTGCTTTTTCAAAGCTTCTGCATTACTACACATGGAGCGAAATTTCCAAATTTTAAACTGTTTCCCCAACCAACCACAACGAGTTTGACTGAATAAAATAGGACCAGGACTATCTAATTTAATAGCGATCGCAATAGGAATAATCATCGTTCCTGTGATCAACAAACCTACTGATGCACCCACAATATCCATAAACCGTTTAACCCAAGAGCGTACAGAGGGGTGAGTTTCTGGATGCTCTTTTGTTGACCACTCTTCCGAAGAGTTGATATGCAGGACATCTATCAATCCTGTCATCGATAAAACCGCCATTACGGGGGGTTGAACTGATTCTAGGGTTAATTGTGCCTTTTGCTTTTGAGCAGATTTAAAATTGCTAATTAACGCGCCAATACCACTACTATCAATAAATCTAGTTTTACTGCAATCGAGAATTATCTGTTTTCCAGAAAGATTGTGCTGAAGTAGTTGGTCAAAAGTTTCCTTAAAAGCTACAGCTTCCAGAACAGTCAAACGCTCTGGTAACTGAACTGTAGGGTTATCTTGGGATTGATAGAGCGTAAATTGCGCTTCTGAAGGTTGGTTGATCATTGACTCTCGGTTGGTCAGATTAAGTAGCATCGTGGGTGGTTGTATTATGATTGGCATTACAACTTAGATTTGCCACTAGAATACCGCAGAGATTTAGATTGATACAAGAATATACGCAAATTTACTTAATCTACATACTATCTCCATAGTAATGCCTCTTAAGTTTATAGAAAGTTTATAAACGATTATTCCTTCTCCCCATAGGTTCTCCCTGAGATTCCATTCTTTCTTTGGCTTTGGCAGCACTTTTACGTAAAGATTGCAGACGCTCTTCGTATTTTTTGCGGTTGCGACGGCTGGGAGTTTGATCTATCAGAGTTTTTAAAGCACTACCCAGACTTTTATAAGCATTGGGTAGAGTGTAACCAAAACGAGTAGCAAGTGCGATCGCTTTTTCATCTGCTTCAATGGCTTCTTGAATGGTTTTTTCGTTATTATTTTTTTGCCACAAGCGATAGCCAGAAATACCACATAGGGTTAAAGCCAGGAATAATAACAAGCCATCTTGCACCCAAAGCTCTCCCACAGCACCACCCAAACCAATAGCTAAAGCTGCCATTTCCCAGCCTTCTCTAGGGATTGTATCGTTTTGAATTTTTGCTACCTCATGCCAAAACAGCAAATTTCTCTGATCGATCGCTAGATTATCCCACTTTGGTAAATCAATCTGAATTTCAATCTCATCTTTTCCTAATTCTTCGCAGCGAATTAAAGGGGGGTTTACTTCAGTACTTCCTTCTACAATTACCCAGCTTTGTAACTCTGGGGGAAGTAAAGTTTTTAAGCGTCTTAATTCATTAATTTCTGCCCTAGCAGAAGAGGAAGCATAACTCATATACTTATACTGACTTTATTGGGTTTTTACCTTTCTACTTATCCATAATATCGAAAATTACCAGGAAGTCGTTCAAGGAAACAGGAACGAGGAAAGACAGAGTAGGAAGTGAGACAAAATTCTCTAGAGACTAAGGTGAAGTGAATTGAGGAAAGAGCAATTAACTATCTTGACTTAAAAATCAATATTGATTAAAATATCAATAAAAGAATTTTAGCTTTATAGACAAATAACGGTTATGAATGCAGCACCAGCAATATCTGTAGTAGATTCTTGTACCTTGATTTATGTGGAAGTGGATCAAAACTCCAATAAAGTTTGGCAAGGTACAGTCTTAGATGACGGTTCATTTATCGCAGAATGGGGAAGGGTAGGAAATCAATTGCAAAGTAAAACTTATTACTTGAATTCTGTTACCTTGGCACAAAGTAAATTTGCCAGAACCAAAAGACAGAAATTAAGAAAAGGTTACACAGAAGCCCAAATTATTAATCAGCACCAGAACTATAACGTTTCTCTTAAAGAAGAAGATTTAGAGCTAATTGCAGCTAAACAAATTGAACATGGAAAAGACCCTAGAGCAAAACAATTAATTCGTTATTTAGTAGCGGTCAATATTCATAATATTACCTCTCAAACCAACATTAGTTATGATGTCACTACTGGTAATTTTAGTACTCCTTTAGGGTTAGTGACTCCAGAGCGCTTTTAGCCAGAGACTATTTAGTTAAAATTGCCAATGCTTCTCAAAAAAATAATCGTGCAACTCGTACTTTAATTAATAACTATCTTCGCTTAATTCCTCAAAAATTAGGAAGCAAAATAGACTATTCTCGTTTTTTTACCAGTCAAGAAATTCAGCGACAATCTGAAATTTTAAATGCTTTAAATGCTAGTATTTATCAGCCCGCTCGTAATCAAGGAAATAAGGTTTTTGAATGCAGTATTAACAGAGTTCCTGGTAGCACTTTAGATGGAAAAAAACTCTTTCGCCAGGTTCGTAAATTATACGAATCTACTGTTAATGCTAATCATCTTTCAGCTACTCATAAACTAAGAAGACTTTATGAAATAGATATTCCTTCAATGAATCAAGCTTTTACGAAAAAAGCAGCGGAAATCGGTAATGTTAAACTACATTGGCATGGTACAAGAGCCAGCAATCTTTTAAGTATTCTCAAACAGGGTTTAATTATCCCCCCTGCTAATGCTGCACAATGCACGGGTAGAATGTTTGGTAATGGGATTTATGGTTCTGAGCAGTCTACAAAAGCTTTAAACTACGCTACTAACTATTGGAATACTTCAGGAGATAATAACCAACGAGTTTATATGCTGCTGTGTGAATTTGCAATGGGTAAAGAATATCTTCCGACAAACAATCATCAAGGTAGTTTGCCCATGAAAGGTTACCACAGTACTTATGTTAAACCAGGCTCATTAAATGTGATTAATCAAGAAAGTATTGTTTACGATCCTGCACAAGTTAGGATTAAATACCTTTGTGAATTTGTCTGAGATACCTTTATGGAGTTGATTTAGTCGAGCAATCTGCTTAAGAATAGCGATAGCTACTTTTTATTTTGCTCAAACAAATGCTTATAGTCTAAAATCAACTGTATTCAATAATATATTGGTTAATAGTAATACTAAGCTAGTCTCACAAAGTTAATGAATATCAAAAACTTTTAACAAGAGTAATCAAAGCAGCTCTGTCTATTTTTGTTTTAGCTTCTCTTGTAACTGCTCAAGATTTCAGTACGATGCCGTATAATTTAGTCATGTCAGGAGTTTTACATAAAGCCAAGATGCGAAACATCTATACAATCGTGACTGTTACCCCGCAAGCTGTTTGGCACTACCGAATTATTTTTATTATCTTCTTATTTAGTTTTTTATTCCATATTTTTTTCTATTATGTTATTTAATATTTTTAAATTTTCTCTTTTTTCAAATTGATTTCCTATTTTGTTAAATTCATCTCTTGCGTTATTAAAATGTATTTTTGCATTATTTTTACTATTTATAGTACATTCGCTAACTCCCCACCATTGATATGTTAGTCCAATTTGATAGGGTATTAAATCATTTTGACCTTGGGTAGGTAAACTTTGAAGAATACTAATAGAATTTTCATATTTATCTCGACCATCTTGAGTTTTTCCTACAGAGAAAAGAAACCCTGCATAACTTCTTATTGTTATCGCTTCTGAGTAACGATCACCTTTATTTTTTTTCGTATTTCTCTCATCAATTACTGAGTAAAACTTAAATAAAAAAGCGATCGCTGCATATTAGCTACATGATCAATCAATCGCTCTAAAAATCACTCCGCTACATATTTTGTAGTTAATGATACAAAAAATTACCAGAATCGTATAAGTTCCTATTAGCGATCGCCTAGTTAGATAATAGTTACGATTGAATCCTACAAGAATGAATTTTAGCTCATTTGGGTTTAAAATCTGGTTTAACTCTCTTAATTCAACAACTCTAACAATTGTTCTTCTGTTAATTCTATAACTCCCAAATCTCTAGCTTTAGTTAGTTTAGAGCCAGCATTTTCACCTGCTACTAAATAATCAGTTTTTTTACTTACCGATCCTGTTACTTTTCCTCCTGCTTGTTCGATTAAGTCTTTAGCTTCATTGCGTTTTAACGTGGGTAATGTACCTGTAATGACAAAAGTTTTACCAACTACAGCACTGTTATTGTTACTATCATCTGTTTTATTACTAATCTCGGTTTTAAATTGTAATCCGACTTTTTTAAGAGACTCTATTAACTCTTGATTAGCAGGAATTTTTAACCATTGAAACACTGAAGCTGCAATTTCCTCTCCAATGCCATATACTGCTTCTAAATCGTAAATAGAAGCCTGAGATAAACTTTCAATATCAGGGAAGTTTTCCGCTAACAACTTGGCGTTAACACTCCCTACATAGCGAATTCCCAAACCATATAAAACTCTGGCGTAAGGTTGATTTTTAGAAGCATTAATGGCGTTAATTAAATTAGTAGCCGATCTATGTGCCATTCTCTCTAACTCTGCTACTTTATCTATCTGCAAAGAATAAAGATCGGCAATCGAAGTTACTAAATTACTTTTAATTAATAAAATAACAATTCTTTCCCCTAAACCTCTAATATCTAAAGCGTCACGGGAAGCCCAATGGATTAAACTACCTCGAATAATAGCAGGACAAGAGATATTAACACAGCGCGTTACAGATTCTTCTTGAGGGCGCACTAACTCCGAATTGCATTCAGGGCAATGGCTAGGCATTTGATAGGCTACAGTATTTTGGGGGCGTAATTCAGGAAGTACCCGCAAAACTTCAGGAATGATTTCCCCTGCTTTACGAATAACTACGGTATCCCCGATTCTAATATCTAACTCGGAAATGCGATCGCTGTTGTGTAAGGTGGCTCTTTGTACGGTTGTACCTGCTAATTGTACTGGTTGCATCACCGCCATTGGAGTAACCGCGCCAGTGCGTCCCACATTAACGATAATATCTTTAACTATGGTAGGAGCTTCTTCGGCGGGATATTTAAAAGCGATCGCCCATCGAGGAAATTTTTGGGTAAATCCTAGTTGCTGTTGCAATGCGTAATTATCTAGTTTCACCACTACCCCATCTGTCATATAGGGTAATTTATGTCTTTGGGTATCCCAGCTATCAAAGTATGCTTCGACTTCTGTTAGAGAATTACACAGCTTGCGATGGGGATTAACTAAAAAACCCATTGATTGCAACTTGGCTAAAGATTCCCATTGGGTATGAACCCCCCCCTTTGTTAAGGGGGGATGGGGGGGATCGATATGCAGCGTATAGGCAAAGAAATTCAATTTACGTTTTGCTACTACTTTAGAATCTAATTGTCGTAAAGTACCCGCAGCAGCATTACGAGGATTGGCAAATAAAGCTTCTCCTTGGGCTTCCCTTTCTTGGTTGATAGTATCAAAAACATCTAAAGGTAAAAACGCCTCTCCTCTCACTTCTAATACAGGAGGCGGATTATCTAAATTGAGCTTTAAAGGAATAGTACGAATGGTGCGAACATTTTGGGTAATATCTTCTCCTGTAACGCCGTCTCCCCTGGTTACTCCTCTAACTAAAATCCCGTTTTCATAGGTTAAAGCTAATGCCGAGCCATCTATTTTTAACTCGCACACGTAGGCATATTCAGTAACATCTGTAGCTAATTTTTGCCATTTTTGCTCCCACTTTGACAATTCTTGCTGATTAAAAGCATTTTCCAAACTATACAAAGGAATATTATGCTTAACAGAATTAAACTGGGCTGCGGGAATATCCCCCACTCGCTGGGTTGGGCTATCAGTTGTAATTATTTCAGGATATTGAGTCTCTAAATCCTGTAGCTGACGATAAAGGCGATCGTATACCGCATCCTCCATAATTGGATTATCAAGAACATAATAAGCATATCCTGCCTTTTGTAATTGCGATCGCAATTGTGCCACTTGCTGCTGAATCTCAGGAGTTACTGTCATATCTATTAGCGACTCAAAAATAGAGGTGTTGTCTAATCAATCAATCAATCAATCAATCATTATAAATCAGTCAACAGTTTTCGGGAATCGCGATAGCTATTTCCGTTCATAACTCAAGGCATACGATAAATTACAAAAATATTGCAAATATCTTGTTTGATAGTTACGATTAATCCTCAAAGATCGATAACTTTCCAAGGCTTTACCATGTAAAGTATTTTGGCTTTAGGCGAAAACCCAGTGGGTATAACTTCATAACCCAGATTTTAATATTGCTGTGGGAGTCTTTTTTGTTTGAGATCGCCAGGGAGATTTAGACAATACTGTCAATCATATTTGTGTAGAGAGGCGACAGAGAACCTATAAACTCAAGGGGCTGTGTTCTGAATTTATTTCAGAACCTTGAAAGCCTTGTCTAGGAAAGTACGGCGATCGCCCAATTCTGGAGAAACCCCGTGAGATACGCCACCTGCCCAAGAGATAGCGGTTCATATATCGCACTGCTCTACAAAGTTTAACGATTTTACCAATAAGTGGTTTATGAGAACAGGATTTAGTATTATCTCCACTGTTTTGTGGAGACTACTCAAAAATCAGCTTAAATTGTGTTTGCATCATTAATTTCGCTATTGCCTAAATTACTTAAGTCGGAGTCTAAACTATTAAAGCCTTCAAGAGTATTAGTATCAGTAATATCCCTTAATTCAGAACCCTGAGTGAGATTATTGGGTAAATTATCCACTGCATATTCAACGATTAAGCGAGGTGGATTATTACCTTCAGCAGAATCAAAATCAACACCGTTGTTACTAGTGGGTAAAATTGCCCATCCAAAATTACTGTCTGGACTCTCCTGCCATGTTTGGAGACTATCCGTAACATCAACTGATAACACCCCCGTCGCCACTGAACCCGTTACAGCATCAGGAGTACTTACTGCTTCAATATCATCAGCTTGAATACCATTATCAAAACTGCTATAAGTATCCGTATCGTCAAAGTCTTGCAGTAGTCGATGAAATTCGATGTTGCTACCTGGATTGGATACATCTAATTCTAATTCGGCAGAAATTATTTCTGCCCCCTGAGCAATTTGTCCTGATTGATCGCCAAAGATTGATTCAAAACGTAGTATAGTTTGAACCTCTCCACCATCATCATTAGCATCAATATTGAGAGAATCAGCATTAGAGTTGTCGGCATTAGGAGAAGCTTCTTGTAAAAATGTATCTACTGTACCTCTATATCCATTAACTCCTTGCTCAAAGGTCGCCTGCATGGCTGTAGGATCGGGATTGGGGTCAGGGTCGGGGTCGGGGTCGGGGTCGGGATTGGGGTCGGGATTGGGGTCGGGATTGGGGTCTGGTGTACCCACCAATTGTCCATTCAATTCAAAAACACTAGGTTCATCTGAGACAGAACCTTCCCCAAGAAAACCAATAGAAACTTCTTGGTCTGGAGCCACTGTGCCGTTATAGTCAGCATTACGGATCGTATAAGTATTGCCA
>NZ_LR213852.1 GCF_900659865.1 Hyella patelloides LEGE 07179 | reverse complement strand
AGATTAAGCAGGGATGCTGAGGAAGGGTTTAACAATAGTAGGTAAGATTTAAAATAGATTTTGATATCAGTGTTCCTAGTCCTTGTCTCTGATATTCTGGTTCAACAACCATATAATAAATCTGGAACTTATCGGAATTTTTCCGAGCTTTTTTAGAAAGTAATCTTTTTTATTCTAAAGGATCGCAAATCCTTTTTATGGATACAGAAATAAAGAAAATTCTTTTAAAGAGATTTGATGAAATAGCCAAGTCAGAACTGGAATTAAATTTAGATTCATTGAACAAAGGAAATTTAATAGAACAACAAAATCCTTTCCCTTTCCCTCATGCCGATTCGGAAATTTATTATCGAAAAATGTATGTTGGATTAAAGTCAGGAGTTCATTCCTCAGAATGTAGTGGTAATAATTTAAAGCCTAATTTTGAAAAGGTTTGGGATGCTCCGATTTTTGATATAACAGCTTCAAACTCATATACAACATTAGCCTTAGCAACTGGATCTGAAGGTTTATTTCAACTCAAAGTTCATCCTCAAAAAGATAATGAGCAAAAAGAAACTCCAAAAAATATAAGTAATGAACACTGCACATATTGTGATTGGTCGTACTTTAATATTTATGCAACATCTTATACATCCTCTTCTTTTTTTGCTGCTTTCAAGAAGAATAAAGATCCAAAAAATTCTAAGAAAAAAATAAGGGAATTTGACAAGATAATTACAGAACAAGAAATTTTTAAGGAATCTAATAACGAATCAGGTTTTTCATGGGGAATACATGACAAAATATATACATATCGAGATGATGGAACAATAAAAGCAATAAGGTATTCTTCAAAAAGAGATGGTTCTCCTAAATTTACTCCGATAGGAACTTTAAATCTTGATAAAGATTATGGAAAAATAATATCAGCTAAAGCAGCATCTTTTGGTACAGTTGTAGAATTTGAAGAATCTATTGTTGTAGTAAGCAGTAATGAAGAAGTTTTTTCTATTCCAGGAGAGCCTGTAAATTGGCGAATCTTTTTAAACTCTAAAAATTATACTAATCAGTTGCACATTATCTATGAGGATAGATTAGAAATATATTCTTTTTATAACGACTATTTCGTCGATCAAAAAACAAAAGTATCTGGAATTAATATGATTGATTAATCAGTGTCAAAATTAATACACTATTCCAATAACCAACCAAATAAATTCCCTAAAGTTAACTGAAAAGACTTGGCAAAATCGGGGACTGGTAAAACATCATTAGCATCTTCAAAAAATGCGGGTTGTTGCTTAGGGTAATAGGCAAAAATAGACTGCTCGCTAGGATCGATAAGCCATCCTAATTGTGTACCATTATCCAAACAGTGAAGAATATTCTTAGTAACTCTAGTATGACTTTGGTCAGGGGATAAAATTTCTATTGTCCAATCTGGTGCAGCTTGAAAAGAATCTGCTATTGCACCATCATCATCACGAGGAATTCTATCCCAAGTAAATACAGTTACATCAGGTACAGTCGAACGTCCGCCAAAAGTACATCTTAATTCAGGAAAAGCACGAGCAATTTTTTGTGGCTTGAGAGAACTATTAAGAGAGATAATTAGTTCAGCTTGAATTGTGCTGTGTTTTCCTTTTGGCATAGGTTTTTGAATAATTTTTCCGTCAATGTATTCACTGGCAGGTTTAGTTTCTGGCATTGCAAGAAACTCTTCTAAGGTAATGGGTTTTGAGGGTGTTGTAACCATAGTTAGATTTAGAAGTTGAATTTAGATGCAAAATGCCTCAATGCTTAGTTGTATTCTAATGCAGATGTCTATATATTTTTAATTCAAATATCCAAACTTTAACCCTCGCAACTTCCTCATATTTAACATCTATTCTGAGAATAAAGACCACACTAGAAAAAGTTAGCGAGGTGTCCAACGGGCGATCGCAAAAATCCAGAAATAGTTACAGAATCTAGTTCTAAAAACAGTTTTTTGGACGGTGATAGCCCTTATTTTGGGGAATCTTTTACTTACAGGTTGTCTATACTAATAAATTTAATCTTGAAGTGAAAAGTTGTTACTATCGTGAAATAACCTCGAACTACTTACTAGTACAAGCGACTCACCTTGTTTATATAGTTTTACTGAGCAATGATCGATAAACCATCAGAAACAGTTCAATGGACTCAGGATCAAGAAGCCAAGGAATCAGAATCCATCCCTCCAGTAAAAAAACAACAGAAAAGAAAGTATTTTCCTCGACAGTTACCTTATATTCTGGGAGGATTGGGTTTACTGACAATGCTAATCTTGGCGTTTCGTCCCTCACCAATTACTGTGGATGTAGCAGAAGTTAAACGGGGTGATGTGAGTGTCACTGTAGATGAAGAAGGAGAAACCCGTATCCGCAAACGTTACAATGTTTCTGCTTCTGTAGAAGGAAGACTAAGGAGAATTAATTTAGATGAAGGCGATCGCGTTACTCAAGGAGACATCATTGCTCAAATCGATCCTTTACCCCTAGAATCCGATATACAGGAAGCTCAAGCCCGATTGCGCCAATGGGAAGCTGAAAAAGCAGGAGTAGAAACCCAGCGTCCTAAACGAGAAGCCATAGCTCAAGCCGAAGCTAGAATTAGAGCAGCAGAAGCTAAACAAAAAGAAGCAGTTGCTAAGGTAGAGCGAGCCAGAGCAGATTTAGAACAAGCACGACGCGATCGCCAGCGCAACCAACAGCTACACGCAGATGGGGTAATTTCTCGTCAAGAAAAAGAACGAGCCGAGTTGGACGAAACTATTAAAATTAGGGCTTTAGAAGCCGAACAAAGAGTCGCTGAAAGTTCTGTTGCCGAAGTTAAGGCTGCTCAAGAAGCCCTTTCGATTCTCCGTGCTGAACAACAAGACCCAGATTATCTACTAGATGTGTATGATGCTCGTATTGCTAGCATTAAAGCAGAACTGGCAAAACTAACTGATGATGCTAATCATACCAATATTAGATCGCCAATTGATGGCTATGTATTAAGAGTTAATTTGGAAAGTGCCAAGTATGTAGAAGCAGGAACTCAACTGCTAGAATTAGGGAATCCTCAAGATTTAGAAATCGTAGTTGATTTACTGTCTTCTGATGCCGTGAAAGTCAAACCTGATGCAATGATGTTTCTCGAACAATGGGGCGGACAATCAACTCTTAAGGCAAAGGTGCGTTACGTAGAACCCTCTGCTTTTACTAAAGTTTCAGCTTTGGGAGTGGAAGAACAACGAGTCAATGTCATTGCCGATTTTGTCGATCTTGAGATACCTTTAGACTCAGCGCAAAGCGGATTTCTCCAAGATCGCTATCGAGTGGAAACAAAAACCGTGGTTTGGTCGGGAGAAGATGTTATGCTGATTCCTCTGAGTGCTTTATTTCGCTGTGAACCTGGAAATAATCGCGTCTTATCTAATGATTGGTGTACTTTTGTCGTGGAAAACAATCAAGCTCAAAAACGTCAAATAAAAGTAAGTCAACGTAGTAATTTTGAGGCAGTAATTGAAAAAGGATTACAAGAAGAAGAAAAAGTGATTCTTCATCCCACCGAACAGATTAGATCGGGGACAAAAGTTAAATTTTCCACACAGTAAACTGATAGGTGCATTGGGCTAGTTAAAATGTTTTATACAATGGCTAAAAGCCTCGTTAAATAAAGATTTTAAGCCTAAATGGTATATGAGATCGAGAATAAATTGAAGGGTTTGCTCTTGGGGTCGTCGCCTGTGGTTTCTGAGGGTGTAATTTGAGCGTGAGATTCGCAAATCGCGCTGTTGTGGGTTTCCCGCAAATGTTGACCACCCGAAAAGGCGTTTATGAACCCCGTTGCTCAGTTTAAGTCGCCCGCCTCACGGATAAATCTCGGAGGCTTCACTTTAAGAGTTTTCTCGGACAACCAAGGTGGTTTTACGGAAATGTCAACAAAACCTGACTTTGATGGTCATCATACTTAAGTGATAGTGAGATAAAAAAGAATATTTACTTGATTTTTGCTTACGTAATCCTACATAAAATATTTACAAAAAATATACATTTTATGTACAAAAAGACATACTTTACATTATCTTCATTTTAAAATCGCTTTTTTATAAAGATAATATAAAGTTTTTAAGGGCTTAGATTCTCTATTACGAAAAAAAAACAAATTTTATGTAAAGTAAGTGATTGTGATTTACATTTTTTTCACTTAATATACTTAAAAGTTACATTTATCAAGAAATAATCAAGCTTCTATCTTGAGTTGAGTTCTAGGAAACAATTCTGTGATTAATAATCTATATTTTCTTCCAAATTCAAGAAATGTAATGCATAAACGTACAGAGCTAAACATATCTTCAGTTTATTTTTTTAATAGACGAGTTGATTTAGTCACAATAGATACAGTTATTAAAGCAATTTTTAAAAGTTGTAGACAAAAAGTCAAAATTGTTATTTCCAACTACAACGTTCACGCTTTTAATCTGTCCATGTCATTACCCCTATTTTTGGCGTTTCATCAGTACGCCGATATTACAGTTTGCGATGGCATGGGAATTTTGAAGGCTTTAGAGTTTATGGGGACAAAGATAGACTCTAAATACAAAGTATCTCTAACCTCAATGATTCCAAGGCTATTAAATAAATGTGAGCGAGAGAGCTTATCAGTATTTTTGTTGGGTTCAAAACCACAAAATTTAAACAAAGCTATTGAAAAGCAAAAAGCGAAACATCCAAATTTATTATTGGCTGGACATCATGGCTACTTTGACTACAAAGATTTGAATGAAAATCAAATTATAATTGACAAAATCAATAAATTTAAGCCTGATATCTTAATTGTCGGGATGGGAATGCCACTACAAGAATTATGGATTCAAAACAATTATGACAATTTAGAAACTCTAGTGATTATTCCTTGTGGTGCAGTTATCGATCGGCTAGCAGGGTTAGTACCGACTCCTCCAAGATTGATATCTAACGCAGGTTTAGAGTGGTTGTACCGTTTAATTAGAGAACCTAAACGTTTAGCAACGAGATATTTGTTAGGTAATCCCCTTTTCTTATTCTATATTTTTTGGGCTAAGTATCACGATAATTCGATTTATTTGGTAGAAAATGAAAATGTTCAAGACATTAACATTACTACAAATGAGATCTTAAGTTTAGAAAATAGCTAAATAAGCAAAATTACACATCCTAGAATATTTAATTGAGTAGTGTTATATGTCTATTCCAAAAATAAGTGTTGTAGTACCTGCCTATAATGTTGAAAAATACATAGAAGCTGCTTTACTTTCATTAGAAAGTCAATCATTTAAAAATTTTGAGGCATTGGTAGTTGATGACGGTTCAATTGATAAGACTCCTGAAATAGTTGAATCTTTCTGCGCTAAAGATTCTCGATTCAAATTATTACGGAAACCAAATGGAGGTCTTTCATCTGCTCGTAACTATGGCATTCGCCATGCTCGTGGTGAATATATCGCTTTGCTCGATGGAGATGATGTTTATAACTCCGAGAAATTGGCTAATCACTTTGCTTGGCTGATATCTTCACCGCAGATAGGCGTTGTTTACAGTGCTTCGCAGGCAATTCGTGATGATGGTACTCCTACTTTTATGCGCTTAAGTGGTAAACCAATCAAACGAAATCCTCTTGCAGCCTTACTTTGTAAAAACTTTATTGGTCATGGTTCTAATGCAGTGTTTCGTCGCTGCATTTTTGATGAGATAGGAGAATTTGATGAAACTTTAAGGAGTTGCGAGGACGTTGATTATTGGTTGAGAATCGCAGCTACCAGAAAATGGCGTTTTCATCGAGAGCCAAGTGTTCAATGTTTTTATCGAGTTCGTCCTTCTGGGCTTTCATTTAATGTGCAAGAAATGAAAAGTAACCAGTTACGAGTAATTATTGCTGCTTGTAAACGTAATCCAGAATTAACAAATCATTTATTACCAACTGCTTATGCTTATATGAATCGGTATTTAGCCCGATTATGTTTGACTTCTGGTGATACAGATTCAGCAAAAAACTATATTAATCGAGCATGGCACTGCGATCACACAATTTTTCTTCAAGATCCGCGATCGCTTTTGACTCTAATTTCTGTGCGTTTAGCACCCCTATCTCAATCGGTAATTGGGCGAACACTCGGTTTAGTGAAGTCGTGATTAGTAATTAAAGTAATTCAAGTGGCAAAATCTACCCAACATAAATTATCTAATCTAAATACAGAAGAGTTTTTTAGTACTCAATACCTCAAAAACGATTTAAAAAGGCGTTCTGTTCGAGGCGGTGCGATTACGATTGCAGCACAGGCAATCAAGTTTATCTTGAGAATGGGTTCTACCGTAGTTTTGGCACGTTTGCTATCACCTGAAGATTACGGCTTAATTGGCATGGCAACTGTAATTATTGGCTTCGTTCAGTTGTTTAAAGACTTGGGATTATCAGCAGCAACGGTTCAAAAAGCAGAGATTAATCATCAGCAGGTTAGCACTCTATTTTGGATTAACTTAGCAGTAAGCTGTGTCATTACATTGGTAGTAGTGGCATTAGCTCCTATGGTTGCCTGGTTTTATGATGAGCCACTTTTGAGGGGAATTACCCTAGCTTTAGCGATTACCTTTGTTTTTGGTGGTTTAACCGTTCAGCATCAAGCACTGCTACAAAGACAAATGCGCTTCACTAATCTTGCCAAAATTGAAATTGTTTCTATGTTGGTCGGAGTAATGACTGCAATTGTTTCTGCCTGGTATGGACTGGGTTATTGGGCATTAGTTCTAATGCAAATAGCAACAACTATTACTAATGCTCTGGGGGTTTGGATTGCCTGTAGTTGGCGACCTGGATTACCTAGAAAAGATTCGGCGATTCAATCGATGCTCGCTTTCGGTGGAAATTTAACTGGTTTTCGCTTAGTAAATTATTTTTCTCGCAATCTAGATAATATGCTTATTGGTCGTTACTGGGGTTCTCAGCAGTTAGGACTTTATGCCAAAGCCTATCAGCTAGTTCTGTTACCAATACAGCAGATCAATAGTCCTGTTAACAAAGTTGCTCTCCCAGTTTTAAGCAGTTTAAAGTCAGAGCCAGAAAAATACCGTAGATATTATTACAAAGCAATTTTGCTAATTACCACCTTGGGAATGCCAGTTGTGGGATTTATGTTTGCTTCTGCTGAGAAAGTCATTTTATTAACTTTAGGACAGCAGTGGATAGATGCAGTTCCTATTTTTCGATTCTTGATGCCAGCTGCTTTCATGGGTACATTTAATGTAGCTGGAGGATGGGTTTTTCAATCTTTGGGTCGTACCGACCGTCAGTTTCGTATGGGACTTGTTCTCACAGCAGTTGATGTAACTGTGTTTTTGATCGGGATACATTGGGGGGCAATAGGTGTAGCTGCTGCCTATGGTTTATCTCGACCCATAATTTGGATTCCCAGAATGATTTACTGCTACCAGGGAACACCTCTGAGATTTATAGAGTTAGCTAAAACACTCTCTCGACCGATGTTCGCCTCTATTGGCGCGTCGGCTTTGTTAATTATTATTGATCGCCTGGATTTAGTTCAAACTAATAACTTACTCAATTTATTACTAGATTGTTTGTTATACGGGCTGTTTTACATAGCACTTTGGATAATACTTCCCAATGGCAAAATAATTCTATTGGATATGTGGCAAACATTTAAACAGATAAAAAAATGAGAAAAAACTAGATTTATACTGTCTGCAAATCGTTAATTAAAACTAAAGTTATGGACACTAGCTATGTTAATCAAAAAATTAAATATAAATTAGCAAAATTGCTTTCTAAAACAATTTATTGGGCAAATTCCACAGTTATAAATGAAAAACATTTATGGCTTAAAAATCAACTCAAGCATTGTGGTAAAGGAGTACATTTTCATGGAAATATTAAAATTATACGCCCAGAAAACGTAGTACTAGAAGACAATGTGATTATTGGAGAAAATTCTTATTTAGATGGTCGTGGAGGCATAAATATTGGTCAGAATACCCACATTAGTCGCAATTTTGTGATCCATTCATCAAGTCATGATTACCATAGTTCACGTTTACCTTACGATGATACTTATGTTTTCAAACCAATAATAATTGGTCGTAATGTTTGGATTTGTACAAATGTCATATTGATTCCAGGAATTACGATTGAAGATGGAGCAATAATCGGCGCGGGAACAACAGTAACTAAATCAATTCCAAAACTAGCAATAGTAGGAAATCAACCAACTCGAATTATTAAATTTAGAGATTGCGAACATTACCAAAATCTAGATTCACAAAAAAGCTATGGGGGGATTTCTGGTAAAGAATTAAATAAAAAATCTTCTAACTAAACTTATAAAAAGTCATGAAAAACAATTCAATTAAAGCAAGAGTATTTTTAGTAGGATGTCCGCGCTCTGGTACAACTTTGCTACAAAGTATGTTGGCTGCACACCCAAAAATTATATCATTTCCTGAATCTAAATTTTTTCAAAGAGCGATTAACCCTGACTCTTTTCGTAGCAAATTTGGTTTAGTTTCCACAAGAGCAAGAGCTAACTTTAATCAATTTTTTGCTGATATTAATCGAAAAGAAATGCAGCAATTACTTCCCAATAAATCACCATTAATACATCAACATTCTCAAGCTTTTATCAAAGCTTTGGATCTGATCGCCATACAGCAAAATAAAAGCTGCTGGCTTGAAAAAACTCCCGCTCATTTGCATCGTATTAACTATATAGAAAAATTAGTAAATAACGCCAAATTTATCCATATTATCCGTAATGGAATAGATGTGGTTTCTTCTCTTTATTCTGTAAGTAGTCAATATCCAGAAATATGGAATGGAGCTTGGAATATAGATAAATGTATTCAGCGATGGCTTAATGATATACATATTTCTAATTTATATTCAGAACAGTATAACCACTCAATAGTAAAGTATGAAGCATTAATAGAAAATCCACAGTTAGAACTTGAGAAACTTTGTAAATTTATTGAGATCTATTTTGACAAGCAAATGATATGCGATCGCCATACTGTCACCAAAGATATTATTAGAAAGAATGAAGAATGGAAATCATCAGTTAGTAAAGAAATTCAAAATAGTAAACAGAAAAAATTTTATAATTTATTTGACGCCAACCAAAGAAAATATATCTTAAACAAGATATCAGTAACACCTAACAAATACAGAATAATACTTTAAATATAGTCTAAAAATAAATTTGATTCAAAAGAAATAAACTACAATGTAAAGCTATGAACAATAAAGATAATTCTTTTTTTGTCTCAGTAATTATCCCAGTTTTTAATGACTCTGAAAGGTTGAAAAAATGTCTATTAGCTCTAGAAAAGCAGATTTACCCTAAAAGTTTATTTGAAATCATAGTTGTCGATAATAATTCTTCCGAAAATATTGAAATTGTTACTTCTCAATTTTCGCAAGTAAGGTTAATAGTAGAAAAAAATCCAGGTTCTTATTCGGCACGAAATCGAGGAATAGCCTTAGCAAAAGGTCAAATACTAGCATTTATAGATTCAGACTGTTTACCAGTAGAACAATGGATTGCAAGTGGAGTAGAAGCTTTGAAGTCAGAAACAATAGATTTAGTTGGAGGAGATGTAGTATTTACCTTTTCGTCGTATAAGTCTTTTGCTGAGGTATATGACTCCGTAACTAATATGCAAATTGAGAATAATATAAAAAACAGAAAGGTAAGCAAAACCGCCAATTTATTTGTCAAGAAAAATGTGTTTGATGCAGTAGGACTATTTCCGAGTCACTTAAAATCGGGTGGAGATGTAATTTGGACTAAAAAAGCAACCAAGGCAAATTTTAACTTAGTATATTCTCCTGAAGCAAAAGTATTTCATCCAGCAAGAAAGCTGCTACCACTGCTAAAAAAACAGTATCGAGTTGGTAAGGGACAAGTTGAAATTTGGCTAGAGCAAAATGACTCCTCGTGGAAAATTTTCAGAAAAATAATTAATGGCATAAAACCACCTTCATTATCAATCATTTTTGATAAAAATATTGGAGATACAAAAACAGAACTAATTTTCATTTGGTTAACAGGATGGATATGTAATATCGCAACCAATACTGGAAGAATTAATAATCTCAATCAGCTTTTTAAGAAAAAACTACAAAACAGCTAAATTATGGTTAAGCTCTACGAAATAATTGTCAAAAGTGCTAACTCTGCATACGAGTTGTTAGATACTGAAGTAGGTAATATGCCTCCAGGGCATAATGGTTCTTATTATGATGAAGAAACCCCTGTTCGTAATACATCCCATTGGCTTATTACTTTTCTAAAAGCATATTCTATTTCCCAAGAAAAAAAGTTTTTGCATGGAGGGCAAAAAATGGCTAAATATTTATCTAGCCCTGAATCTCGTCCGATGCAAGCAACATTTTGGCATCGTAAAAATCCCAATAAAGATAGTTGTAATGGACTAATTGGACAAGCTTGGACAATTGAAAGCCTAATAATTGCATCACAAGAGTTAGAAATGCCAGAACTTTTAGACTTAGCTGAAAAAGTATTTCTGCTTCATCCTTTTGACGAACAAATTGGACTATGGCGGCGAGTTGGAGTAGATGGTTCTTACTTAAACTATGATATGACTTTTAATCATCAGCTATGGTTTGCAGCTATTGGCAGTATATTGGCTAAGTACGCTTCAGAAGAAGTTAAGCACAGAATAATGTGTTTTATGAGCAAAACGCCACAAAACTTTGCGGTATATTCTTCGGGAGTTATTCGGCATCTGCTTACATTAAATAAGTTTGAATGGAGAAAAAAACTAGAATATTCTCTCAATCGACCAATGTTTAATTTATCAAAAGTTTTGCAGAATAATCATCAACTAGCTTATAAAGCGATTGGTTATCAAAGTTTTAATTTATATGCCTTTGCTCTCCTCAAGCAAGTGTATCCAGATCACCATTTATGGGCGAACAAAACATTTAAAACAGCATTAGAATATTCTCAGTCTAAAAAATATTTTGATGACGTAGAAAATAATGATTATGGGTATCCTTATAATCCCACTGGTTTGGAGATGCCTTTTGTTATACAGGTTTTTTCACAAATTAATCAACTGATGCAAACAAAGTGGCTTTCTAAACAAATCAATTTATGTTACGACTTTGATAAAAATATGATGACAAAAAATACTAAAGATCCAGTTACGCTCTCTTCCCGTTTATATGAGGCAACTCGATTACCCAACTTAGATATAGAGATTGAATATTAAGAAATAAATTTTCAAAGTTCGATTACTATTTTGTATTGTTTAGTAGTAATAGCACGAATAAAACAAATGAAAAATACTCCATTAGTTTCCGTAATAATTCCTGTTTACAATGATGCGGAACGTTTGGAAAAGTGTTTAGCTGCACTCGAAGAGCAAACCTACCCTCAAAATTTATATGAAGTTATTGTAGTAGATAATGCCTCAGATAAAAGTATTGTCGAAATCGTCAATAGATACCAACAAGCATCTGCTACTTATGAAGCACAACCTGGTTCTTATGCTGCTAGAAATAGAGGAATTTCTGTTGCTAAAGGAGAGATTTTTGCTTTTACTGATTCAGATTGTATTCCAGATTTAAATTGGCTCGAACTAGGAATTAATACACTAATAAATACACCTAATTGCGGAATAGTTGGTGGAAAAGTAGAACTTTTCTATAAAGATTTAGAGCGTTTAAGTGCTGTTGAATTATATGAAAGTTATGGTGCTTTTACCCAACAACAAAACATCGAACAATTTCACTTTTGTGTTACTGCTAATTTATTCACATTCAAAAGCGTTTTTGATAAAGTAGGCACTTTTAATCAAAAACTTAAATCCAATGGGGATAGAGAATGGAGTCATCGTGTCCATAATAATGAGTATCAGCTATTTTATAATGAGCTAGTTATAGTTCACCATCCTGCAAGATTTTCTTTGAGGCAAATTTATCAAAAATGCTTGAGGACAGTAGGTGGTCAAGAAGAAATTAACCAAAAAAGTTACGATAGTAAACTTTTTAAAATAGACTTAGAACTTATCTTAGGTTTTTTACCGCCAATCAAGTATTATGCTCGTGTTTTTTCCGTTAAAAAGAAATACTCATTTATAGAAAAAATTAAAATTATTTTAGTTTTTTCTGTTTTAAAATATGCAGCACAAATAGAAAGATTAAAAGTAAGAATGGGAGGAGATTCTAAAAGATAGCGTATTTATTTGCTTAGTACTTAAAATTTAGTTTTATCAGGAGAAAAACATTTTGGATTTTCTTATTAGTATAGTAATTCCTACCCGAAATAGACCTCATTTGGTCAAAAGAGCCATAGAAAGTGCCATAGCACAAACTCTCAAAGAAATTGAAATTATTGTTGTTATTGATGGCTTAGATGTTGCCACTACTACAGAGCTAGAAAACATCAATGACTCCCGCTTAAGAATAATACAACTTCCCATAAGTAAAGGAGGCGCAGGGGCGCGTAACGCAGGGGTTGCAGAAGCAAAAGGAGAATGGATTGCTTTTCTTGATGATGATGATCAATGGCTACCCCAAAAGCTAGAGCGACAACTTGCAGCAGCAAAGCGTTCTCAATATAATTTACCGATTATTTCTTGCTCTCTCACTTCCCGTACGCCAAAAGGCGAATTCACCTATCCTCGAAGATTTCCCAAAGTAGATGAACCCTTGAGTGAATATCTCTTAGCACGTAATTCTTTCTCTTTCGGAGAAGGATTAATTCAAACCTCAACTATTTTTACTAAAAAAGAGCTACTCGATCGAGTTCCTTTTCAAGAGGGATTGGCAAAACATCAAGATTGGGATTGGTTGCTAAAAGCTAATACCTTGGCAGATGTGGGAATTGATTTTGTAGCTGAAACTTTAGCTATTTGGTACTGTTGGCAAGAGCGTCAAAGTACTAGTAGCACGAGTAACTGGCAACAATCTTTGGCTTGGATTCGTAAAAATCAAAATTTAGTTACTCCAAGAGCTTATTCGAGCTTTATTATGACTCAGGTAAGTCCCCAAGCAGCCAGAGAAAAACAATGGCAAGTGTTTTGGTTTTTGCTTCAAGAAGCCTTTGATTGCGGACAACCAAAGCCCATAGATTTAATCTTGTATTTCCTTATGTGGTTCATTCCCAGAAATTCACGACGTTCTCTTCGAGCGTTGTTCGACAAAAAAACACAACAAGTTCGTGGTGCATAAATACTAAAGACATATGCTTAAAGCGATTGACAAATCATTTAGGTTGAAACAAGAATATCTCAAATCAGCAAAATTATCATTTGCCGAGCGTGTTCTTTACTTAACAATTGTATTAACTCCTCTTTGGTGGTTATTAGGGATACAACCTTTATTTTATCCAGCAGTTGTTATGTGCTTGTTAGCTTTATCATTTGATTTTGACAAGCCGATTAGAGAACCTTTGCCGATTTGTGCCTGGGCATGGTTAGCGATGTCACTAGCTATGCTAGTAACGACATTAATTGGTCTTAGTAGCCTAGGTTTTGAACTAGTTAAAGTAGCCTCTAGTTTAGTCACTTTTTTCAAGGGTTACTTTTTGATTTTTGCCTGTTTAGCCCTTCCCTTTTGGAACAAAATCGACTCTCGCATAATTACAAGAGCAATTGCATGGATGGCAATAGGTTATTTAGTAGTAATTTGCTTTCAGCTTATTTTGCTGGTTGCAGGAATCGAAATTGGGGTATTTTATCCCCCTTTAGCTCGTTTGACACCAGGAAATAAACTGAGTTTGATGGTCAGATTTTCAGCAAGCCTCAAACCTTTCTTTGGGATTCTCTTGCCGAGGTCTTCACTGTATATGGGAGATCCTCCTATTCCTGGAATATGCGGTCTTTTGAGTTTCTTTATCTGCTTGAGCGAACCAAATTCTCGCTTGCGTAATCTGGCGTTAGCTGGTAGCTTGACTGCACTTATTATCAGTCAAAGTCGTTTAGCGTATGTTTGTTTTGTAATCTCTATTGTTACTAATGCTAGCTTTAAAAGTTTCATAATACGTCAAGTTTACCTCTGGTTTATTGCTTCTACAGCCTTGGTCTGTAGTTTGTGGGAATGGACTTTATCAGATCTAATTAGTAAACCACTAGAAATTTTTAACCAAGCTCGTCAAGCTTCATCAACAGATCGCGAATTTGTTGTGCGAAAGACTCTTGAAGCCTGGCAAGAATCTCCTTGGTTAGGATGGGGAATTTCTCAAGGCACAGCCAACTGGCATACTTACAAGATTCAACTGGGTTCTTTCTCCACCTATGCTGCTGTTCTTTATTTACACGGCATATTTGGCTTTATTTTTTTTATTGTTGCCCTAACTACAACTTTAGGAAGTTTCTGGAAATTTGCTGTTGAAGGTAATCAACTTTGCCAAAAAGCTATCTCCAGTCTGGTTGCTTTGTACATTTTTATTCAAGGTCTTCCCTTATCTTGGATATCAGTATATATCTGGTTTTTCTTTATTTGGTTAGGAGCAGTACTATCAGAGACACAAATAAATTATCAATCAAATTTCAAAAGAATATGGTAGTTATAAATAATTATTGAATATTTAAATCAGCCATATATATATATATATATATCAATATTTTCTATAAAATAAACTAAAATTAATGTTATTAAAACCAGACTTGCTGTTAAAAATAAAAAGATATTATTCTATAATTCGAGATATTGCTCTTAACTTAAATTTAATCCAAGGGCATTTAAAATACACCAAATTTATTATTCTTTGTCGCTCTAGAACAGGCTCGAATCTGTTATTAAATCAATTACAGTTTCATGAAAATGTCAGAATGTTTTATGAAGTATTTAGTCCAGATAATAGTCCTAAAGAATTTTGGGATTATATTAACCATGATATTCAGATCATAAGGGATTTAAAGAACAATAATCCCATTAAATTAATCGATGATTTTGTCTATAGAGAAATGCCATTAAATATCAGTGCAGTTGGATTTAAGCTCTTTTACTATCATGCTAGAAAAGGAAAACAACAAGAAATTTGGCAATATTTGGAGGATAGACAAGATATTAAAATTATCCATTTAGTTAGAAGAAACCTGCTTAAAGTTCATGTTTCTCAGCAAATGGCTTTAGCAACTAATTCTTGGTATCTAAAAAACGGCAAAAAACTAGATAGTAATACCATCATTGAACTTGACTATGAGCAAACTAGGCGAGCTTTTGAAGAAACAAAAAAATTAGAAGCAGAAAATGAGATTTTTTTAAAAAATCATCAAATACTGAAGATTTTTTATGAAGATATAGTCCAAAATAATGTGCTAGAAATGGAAAAAATTCAAAATTTTCTTGAGGTAAAACATACTCCTGTTTACATCTCAACTAAAAAACAATCAACAAAATCTCTACCAAAAAAAATTAAAAATTACTCAGAGCTGAAAACCAGTTTTCAAGGAAGTCCTTATGCTTCTTTTTTTGAATAATTATTGATATTAACTTAAGTTTACTTACAAGAAGAAATTAATCATGGATAAGCTTTATTTAAAAATAAATAGACATTGGAAACCGTTATTATTATTTAATTTACTTTTAACTATAATTACAATTTGCAAAATTAATCTTTCTCAAAAAACTTGGGATGCCAAAGCACAATTAATTTTGCCTAACACAAGTGGAAATTTAGATGCTGACCTGGGAACACTTGGCTCTTTAAAAAGCACTGGTATAAATTTTTCCAATACAATCGATCCACTTTTAGTCCAACAATCTATCCTAGTCAGCAATCCAGTATTGAAACAAGTTTTAGATTCTGACCCTGAAAAAGAGCTTTTCTCTAGTGTTTCATCCTATAAAAAACTGTTTGAAGTTTCTCTGGTCGAAAAATCCAATACTTTCAATTTAAATGTCAGTGCCTCCAATCCTGAATTGGCTCATCAAAGAACAGCTAAATGGATAGAAGCTTATCAAGAACGCCTTAATCAACTACGACAAGCTGATAACCAAAGTCGGCAACAATTCCAATCAAATCAAAAACAAGTTAAAGAAGCCAAACAAAATTTAGAGCAAGCAGAGCAAGAATTAGCTGAATTAAAGCAAAATTTACGATTGGTTAATAGTGACGAACAAATCAAAGGTATGGTTAAAGTAATGAGCGACCTTACCTCTTTACAGCAGCAAGCACAGGCACAAGCACAAGCAAATCGACAACAAATTACAACTATTTCTAAGCGATTATCTTTAACACCAACTCAGGCTATTCGCTCTTTAAGCCTGGGAGAAAATAAAGATTACCAGTTTGTCAGAAATAAGCTAATAGAGGTAGACACTACATTAAATCAGCTTCAAACCAACTTTACAAACCAAGAACCAAGAGTACAATCTTTACTTCAAGAGCGTGAAGAATTACAGCGTCGATTACAACAATACGTCGATGATGCAGCCGAAGAAATTCAAATAGATTCTACTGTAACTAGTGATAGTCGGGGACGAGCAAATTTAATTCAACAATTAGTTTTATTGGAAAGCGAAGCTGAAGCCAATCAAAAACAAGCAGACCAATTAAAGTCCCAGATTGAGCAAATGAGTATCAATCTCGAATCTATTCCTGGTGAACAAGCTCAGTTATTGAAGCTAGAAAGAAAGAGAAATATTGCCGAAGGTATATATCAAGGTTTAACGGCTCAAGTACAGCAGGTAGGTATCAACTCGTTTGATACTTATCCCAATGTCCAAGTAATAGACCCTCCAGAAGCCAAGTCTAAACCCTCTAGTCCAGATACAAAACTAATCATTTTTAGTTCCTTATTAGCTTCAGTTGTAGGTAGTACCGCATTATTACTTCTATTAGAAGGTCGAGATCCTTTGTTAAGTGCTAAAGACCTTCAATCTAAAAATTTCTCAATTATAGTTTCTATACCTAGATTTAAAAATTCTGATAATGCTTTAGATTTTCCGCCCTACATAGAAGTAGAATTTGAAAAATTAGCTTCCGCAATTATTTCTCAACCCAAATCTAAAAATCTCAATTCAGTATCAAAATTACAATCTTCTGGAGAAAAATTAGGATCGGCACAATTGGCATCAATAGATTCTCGATCCAAACAAAGTCATAGATTACTCATCACGAGTGCAGTAGCAGGAGAAGGAAAAACAACTGTAACCATAGGTCTTGCCAAAGCATTAGTCAACTTAGGATTTAAAGTTTTAATAGTAGATGGGGATTACTATAAAGGAGAATTAAGCCAACGCTTTGACTATAATCCCAACAGCCAGCAAGAAATTGAACAACCAATATCAGTAAAACCAAATTTGGATTTATTTATTATTAAACCTTTAGAAACTGAGAAAGCTGTAACTTTAATTTCTTGGGGACAATTTGAAGCAAGATTGGAAGCAGTAGAATCACAAGGCAATTATGACTATGTTTTAATTGATACTTCTCCTGTTAATCTTACCAGCGAAGCAGTTGTTATGACATCAGTAATATTGGATACATTATTTGTTATTCGTCCTGGAATAAGTAAACGTAATTCTGTTACTAGTAGTTTGGAGCAGCTTATTACGAATAATTCGCGAATTTTAGGTTTAGTCGTTAATGGAGTGCCAAAGAATACTGAAGAATATTCTTATCGCTCAAATTATCTTTCAACATCTGGCACTCGTATTCAAGAAACATTGGAAACGTTAAACAACTAATAAATAATACTCATAAATGTTGAAACGCAGGAAGTTTTTTCAAACGGTTGCAGCTAGTTTAGTTTCCAACACTGTTATCCAGAAAATTCGGCAAGTTAAAAGTTCTAGTTTGCTCAAAAGCTCAAATAATAATTTAGCAAATTCTATTTCGGAAGATCTAGAATCAATTAATGCTGAAATCATAGTTGATTGGTCTACTGTAATTGCTCAAACAACACCTTTGATTTTTAGCTCTAACGACTATGAAATTACTTCTCCCCAGAAAGCAGCAGATTCTATTTTTCAAAACCTACTAACTGAACTAGACATTCCTTTAATTCGAGTACATCATGCTTTACTTAGCGAAAGATGGACTGATTCAACCGCAAAAAGCTGGGATGAAGCTAAAATTCAAGCTTGTTACGATGCTTCGTATTTTCACAACCCAAAAATAGTACAAAATATTCCTCGCTGGCCAAGTTGGATGAAGCTTGATAGCAATAGTTTACTCGATTCTAGTGAATATGATAATTACGCTAATTTCTGCGGAGAATTAGTGAGAATTCTCAACCAAACTCAAAATCGACAAATTATCTACTGGGAGCCATTTAACGAACTAGATACGCGTTATAAGAATGCAGGACAGTTAAATGAATTATGGAAAATTTATAACAAAGTAACAGAGAGAATGAAAAATGTGGACCCTCAAATCAAGGTTGGTGGTCCAGTTTTAACTTGGGATGATTCTCAAACATTAAATCATTTTTTAGATAGCTGTAGTCAAAACGTAGATTTTATTTCCTGGCATCGCTACGCTAGCGGTAATGCTAACGCTCCTACAGATAAAATAATGTCTTTTACACCTAAATATGGGGATCAAACTCGTAGATTTCGTTCCATAGTAACAAGGCATATCCCAGAACGAAAAGTTCCTCTATTTCTCAGTGAATATAACATTAATTACTCATGGGATTCTGGTGAAACTAGACAAAATACTCATGTTGGTGCAGTTTGGTTTGCTTCTGTTTTCAAGCATCTCGCCGAAGCAGAAATAGACATGGCAGCCTCTTGGCATCTAAAAGATGGAATCTACGGTATGATTGACCCTCAAAATAACTTACGACCATCAGCAAGAATATTTGCTTTAGCAATTAAATATCTAACAGGAAATGTCATACAAAATGAAAGCGATCGCCCTTTCATCGAAGCTCTACCAGTTCAACAACAAACTGGAGATCGTTCTCTTCTACTAATCAATAAGTTGTCGGAATATGCCAATATAAATCTAACAGAAATGTATGGCTCTTTTCAAACAGGAGAAACTATAATACATTCCTTGGATGCTAATGGAATTGAAGTTTTCGATGCTGATGAACAAACAAACCTCAACACATTTACTTTAAGTCCTTATTCTATCTTATTATTAAGGTCTTCACAGCCTGTTTATTATAGCGATTAGGGTGTGTATTTAGTATTAAGTAGTTACACAAAATAAATTTCACAGTCTAGAGAGGGAATAGGGAACGCCTCAACAGGCAACAGATAATAAATACAGACATTTTCAGTGGCGCGTCCCCTGGCTTGGCTTCGCCAGGGGCTTCCGCCACTCTAGTACGAGTTAATATCAAAATGTGTAAACAATTTTGTTTATGTACTTAATCTCAATGACGATAATTTAGACTAGATTACTACTTTAACGATCGCTTCATCATAAGCGATCATTTTGTATTAGGAATACTTTAACTCAAAGAGCAATCGATCGGGCAAACAAAGTACAAAATTTCATTAGTCAATCTCAAGGGAAATTATTTTAAACTCAGAACAAAAATTATTTAGAATAACTAATCAGTCAACGCAATCTTACTGAAGGTTTTATTATAAAAGACATTGTAAATTAAGCGATCGCTATTTAGCAATGCTATATATCTAAGTAAATTTTAATTTCTAGTGAAATAAAGTTTCATCGAACATAATTTTCATTCTCTGCTCACCCCATCAGAAACAATCAACAAGATAATTGAGTCATAGATTGGGAAAGATTTTTATTTCACTGCAATTAAGGAATTAAAAGAGTTTAAGAAACCATGAGTGATTTTAACCAAGATGGCTTCCCCGATCTAATAGTAAGCGCACCAGGAGAAAGCCCTGGAGATGACCCCGATTCAGGAGTAATTTTTACCATTAACGGTTCAAGGGGTGATTTAGAAGGCGATCGCGATTTTGACCAAGAAAACCTCAATTTAGACAATAATGAGGAAGGAGATTCATTCGGGGCAGCTTTAGCTTTGGGGGATTTCGATAATGATGGCTTTGACGATCTTGTAGTGGGGACACCAGGAAAAAGCCCAGAAAATAACCCCGAATCAGGAGCAATCTTTACTTTGAGGGGTACAAGTAACGGTTTAGTAGCCGATGATGATTTCGATCAAGACAACCTCGATCTAGGAAGCAATGAAAATGGAGACTTATTTGGTGCAACTCTGGCAGTAGGGGATTTTAATAACGATAACTTTGATGATTTGGTAGTGGGTGCGCCTGGTGAAAGTACTGGAGTATTCGATCTTCGAGCAGGAAGAATTTTTACTCTTGAAGGTTCAAGTGATGGTTTAAGGGGCGATCGCGAGTTATCTCAAGACAGCCTCGATCTGGGAAACAATGAACTAGACGATAATTTTGGTGAAGCTCTAGCAGTCGGTGACTTTAATAACGATGGTTTTGATGATTTGGTAGTAGGCGCGCCAGGAGAAACCCCAGGAAACGATCCTAGATCGGGAGCAATCTTTACTCTCAATGGTTCAAGTGATGGTTTGGAAGGCGATAATGACTACGATCAAGAAAGCCTCAATCTAGGCACTAATGAAGAGGGAGACTCCTTTGGTGAAGCTCTGGCAGTGGGGGATTTTAATAATGATGGGTTTGATGATGTCGTAGTCGGTGCACCAGGAGAAAGCCCAGGAGATGACCCCCAATCGGGTGCAGTCTTTACTCTTAATGGTTCTAGTAATGGTTTGATAGGCGATCGCGATTTTGACCAAGAAAGTTTCAACTCAGGAAGAAATGAAGAGGGAGACTCTTTTGGTGAGGCTCTGGCAGTGGGTGATTTTAATAATGATGGATTTGATGATGTCGTAATCGGCGCACCAGGAGAAAGCCCAGGAGATGAACCCGATTCAGGTGCAATCTTTACTCTTAATGGTTCGAGTAATGGTTTAGTGACAGGAAATAGTTTTGACCAAGAAAGCCTCGGCTTGGGAACGAATGAATCAGGAGATTTATTTGGTGCTGCTTTAACTGTTGGTGACTTTAATGATGATGGCTTTGAGGATTTAGCAGTAGGCGCACCAGGAGAAAGCCCTGGAGATGATCCCGATTCAGGTGCAATTTATATTCTTAATGGTTCTAGCGATGGTTTAGTCGCAGGAAGTGATTTCGACCAAGAAAGTTTGGGTATCGGGACAAACGAATCAGGGGATGGGTTTGGTTCAGCTTTAATTAGTAGTCGCTCTGACGATGACGATAATGGACCAATAATAGAGCCACCTCCCTTACCAGAAGGTCAAATAGGACTATACCGTTTTCGCAATACTAACTTTGAAACGGGAAATTACTTATTTACAGGAAGACAAGAGCGAGACAATATTTTAAACGATCCGAATCTGAGTCGTACTTTTACCCTTGAAGGTGGTGGTAATCGCGCTTTTGTTGCTAGCACTCAACCAGATGACGATCTAATTGACATATATCGTTTACGTAGTGTTGATATTGAAGGTAATTATCTGTATGTCAGCAGGAGGGAATATGACAACATTTTTGATGATGATTCCGATCAACGCAATAAATGGATCGGAGAAGGTTTAGATACTGATGGGGAAGACATACCTGAATTTTATGTCTATGGTGCTGGAGCAAATCAGGGTGTTCAATTCAATCGTTTCCAAAACATAGAAACTAATAATTTTCTTTTTGCAAATCCTTCTGAAACCGAAGCGATCAATAACGATCCTAATTTATCAGCAATTTTTGTCGATCAAGGAGTGGCTTTTGAATCCTTAAGTTAATCGGAGTTAATTATCATCCTTTTTTTGGGATTTAGACTGAATAAATTCAAGGCAAGGTTATGCTTACTGCCATTTTTGTCGCTTAAACCATAACTTTGCTATTTGAAGCTCTGGAATAGACTTTTTTTAGCATTTAAAGATAATTTTAATTAAGAAATCCAGTATCAACTTGCCATGAGTCATATTGATTCAACAGTCAAGAATGAGAATTTAATAAAATCAAAAATTAAAATATCGGTGCGTTACGCTTACGCTAACAATACAATACTCTACCTAATCTGTAAGTTGTTTAATCGCGGAAGTGTTCCCATCTAAATTTGTCTTTGCTTCAGTTGAGCGATCGCTACAAGTCTAACAACTGAAGAAATTTAATCAAATAGTTATGGAATAAGCAACTGAAATTGAACCACTAGTTAAGAGGTTCGATAAAACTTTTGAGAACTTACCCCAAAACTATCTATCGCAAACATTAATTGAATTGGTTTTATTACAAAAGATCGCTGTTGAAGTAGATAGCATTAAAAGTAGGATAGCGGTCGCATTTATCCTCTTCAAATACAAGAAGTGTCTTGCGATTGCATGGTTTTCCTCTATTTCATAATCGGCTAATTGTGGGATTTTACTATATCTAATAGCTCTATGAGCTTTAAGCGTACTGATTCATGGGTGTATTCATCCTGTGGATGGGGAAGTTGTTCTGGTTGCTGAAAATAAGGACGTTCATCATACATCTCTCCCCACTTTTGATCGACTTGTCTCACAAATTCATACAGTAAATTTTGATTATCAATCAGCGCGGAAAGGATTTCTTTCAAAGCAATTAACGGTGAATTTGGATGTTGACTTACTCTAGAATCTGTTTGAACCCAAACGTATAAAACTGCTTGTAATGCACCTGATGAATCCGACAAGTTTTGCTTAATGAACATCTGGAGTTCTGCAATTGCTTGTGCTAGTTTGGGTACAGGAGATTCTCCTTTCAAAAAAGAACCGCCTTCCCTACCTATTGCTTCAGCTATTGAAAATTGCCGACCAGAGAGAATTTCTCGCTGTATAGCAAGATTCTGATCTTTATCGTTGTCATCTTTGTTGGATATCATAGTTCCTTCTCTCAATAGTTTTTATTAAAGAAAGCGTATAGCAAGCGAGCTAGTTGCTATGATTTAATATTAACGAAACGAGCTTCATATCAGGCGTGAATTATTTTCTTCGATCTCTAAAATTGAGTTAAGAAAGTTTTTCAGAGGAGAAATGAAGCAAAGAACGCGCTTTAATGAAATTAAATTCAGAGGCAATTATTCACCTGAAAAAACCTGAATTTTTCCCCTGGTATGCCTGGACAACAAGAAACAAAATACTAGCATTCACTACATTATTTAGTTGGGGTAGAAAAATGACAACATTTACAGCTTATGCAGCTTTACAACCGAAAGAAAAATTACAATTATGGGAATACGAACCCACTCCTTTAAAAGATGGTGAAATTGAGGTTAGGGTCACTCATAACGGTCTTTGCCACACTGATATTCACATGAGAGATAATGACTGGGGAGTCAGTGAGTTTCCTTTAGTAGCAGGTCATGAAGTCGTTGGTATAGTGACAGAAGTAGGAAAAGATGTCACCACATTTCAAAAGGGAGATCGCGTTGGTTTGGGATGGATTCGCAATTCCTGTCGCGTATGTTATCACTGCTTACAAGGAGAAGAAAATGTTTGTAAAAAGGGTTATACGGGTTTAATTGTGGGTAATCATGGTGGATTTGCCGATCTCGTGCGTTCTTCTGCTGATTTTGCCTATAAAATTCCCGATGCTTTAGATTCTGCTAGTACTGCTCCTCTATTGTGTGCGGGGATTACCGTTTATACTCCTTTACGCACCTATATTAAATATCCAGGAATGAAAGTGGGTATTGTGGGTATTGGTGGTTTAGGACATTTAGCAATCAAATTTGCTAGGGCGATGGGGGCGGAAGTTACAGTATTGTCTTCTTCTGTGGATAAAGCAACCGAAGCTAAAGAGTTTGGGGCGCACCACTTTTACCAATGGGGTACTGATAAAGCAGAAAAAGAATTAACTGGCTCTCTTGATTTACTCCTTTGCACTTCTTCGGCTGAGTTGGATTGGGATTTAGCTTTTAGTTTATTGGCTAATAACGGTGTTTTATGCTTTTTGGGTATTCCCGTTTCTAGTATTAATGTGCCTTTGATACCTTTAATTTTTGGACAAAAATCCGTAGTGGGTAGTGTGGTTGGTGGGCGCAGATTTATGCAGGAAATGTTAGATTTTGCTGCTATCAATCAGATTAAACCGATGCTCGAAACTATGCCTTTAAGTCAAGTAAATGAAGCAATGGATAAGGTTTCGGCGGGTAAAGCTCGTTATCGGATTGTTTTACTGTCTAATGAGACATGAACTATGAACTCAAAAACTCAAGTAGACAAAGCAAACGCGAAGTAGCTGTGTTTTAAGATTTATATGAGAGACGACCAAAAAAAGCGATCGCTATTATCTAAAAAAGTGATCGCTTGTTCTACTGAAGACGAAAATCTATTTTCATAAGCCAGTCTATTGCATAACAAAGTAATTATCTTCCTAATAACGATCGAACAAGTGATTAAAGTTATTAAAAAATCGCCCGATTGTGAAAACTAGATTAGCTGTTTATCTTCACAAGGCAAGTTAGTAGCCGTTATCGTAAATAGCGATCGCAAATTTACTCAACATTTAATATCTACACTTTGTTACTAAGAAAAACCCCAAAAAAACTATACAAACAGAGGAATTATTAACTATGGAACCTACTTCTTTAATTATTGCTGCATTAGTTGCTGGAGCAGCAAAAGCTGCTGGCGATCTAGCTCCAGATGCTTACAATGGCTTGAAGACTTTGATTAAACGTAAATTTGCTGGTGAGCCAAAAGCAGAAATGGTTTTGTCAGAACACGAAAACGATCCTGAAACCTATGAAGCTCCACTCAAAAAGAAATTAACTGAGGCTGGTGCTGATAAAGACGAAGAAATTATCAAGAAAGCTCAGGAATTACTAAAACAGTTAGACCCTAAAGAATCAGCATCAGGTAAATACAACATAGCGGTTCAGGGTGGAGTGAAAGGTGGTCAATTTGGCGATCGCAATACCCAAACAAATACCTTTAGCTCTTAGTTATTGGAGAACAACTGATGACTACGTATAATCCGAAAGTTGAAGGTGAAACAAAGGGTCTTGTAGTTGGTGAAAAAAACACTATCTACAACTACTATTATTACCGAGAAGAAGCCCAAGTAGATATTAGTAAGGCTGACAAATCTACTACCACCAAAAAATTACCTTGTCCCTATCGCGGTTTGTATCACTTTGAACCCAAAGATGCCAAACTTTTTTGGCGTTGGTAATTTAAGGTATGATTTTTCGGTAACGCGATCGCTAACTAAATAATCAACCATAGTTAAATGTCAATGCAATGCCCTGAATGTAAGTCTACTCATATAAACAAAAATGGCAAAAAGAA
>NZ_LR213851.1 GCF_900659865.1 Hyella patelloides LEGE 07179 | reverse complement strand
TCAAGGCTTCTTGAGAAATAAATAGCGGTTCAAAATAAATAACACAAAATAGAAATAAGTAGATATGTACGATTGTATCGTTGTCGGTGCTGGGCCCGCAGGAACAACTGCTGCTTATAATTTAGCCAAACAAGGAAAATCAGTTGTCGTAATTGATAAAGATAGTTTTCCCCGTCATAAACCTTGTGGTGGTGGAGTTTCTCCTGCGATCGCAAAATGGTTTGACTGTGATTTTTCTCCTGTGATTAAAAACACGGTTTCTCAGGTGAAATATACCTGGAAATTTGAAGATCCTGTAGAAATCGAATTAAAAGATATTACTCCCATGTGGATGGTGCGTCGTGATGAGTTTGATAATTTTCTCCTCGAACAAGCGATCGCCAAAGGAGCAGAATTTAAGGGAAGTACTACTGTTACAGGGATTAATCTTGAGGGTGAAACTTGGAAAATCAGCACCAATAATGGTGACTTAGAAACTGCTTATTTAATTGCTGCCGATGGTGCTAGCGGACCAATGGCGAGTTGGTTGGGTTTTAGTACCGCACAAAAAGTTATGGCTGCTAATTTAGAAGTATCCGCAGAGGTATCTGAACGCCGTCAGAGTCTTGCTTATTTCGATTTTGGCTCATTAAAAAATGGCTTTATGTGGGTTTTTCCGAAAACTGATGGTTACTCTTTTAGTGCTGCGTTTGTCAGAGATAAAAAAGGAAACCCTCAAGAATTGAAACAGCAACTAACTAACTTTGCTCAAAAATTTGACGTTGATTTGAGCAGTAGCCAGTACACAGAATATCCTATGAATTTGTGGCAAGAAGACCGTTCTTTGCATACAAATTGTGCTGTAATTGCGGGAGAAGCTGCGGGAATTGTCGATCCACTAATTGGAGAAGGAATTCGTCCTGCTATCTTTACGGGGATGAAAGCAGCCGAAGCAGTTACTCAAGCTTTGGCAGGAGATAGTAGTGCTTTAGGCAATTATAGTGAGGTTATCAACCAAGAATGGGGTTCTGATTTAGCCAAAGCAAACAATGTGGCGGGAATGTTTTATAAATTTCCCAAAATTGCTTACAAAATTGGAGTTAAACAACCTACAGCAGGACAAACAATCGGGAAAATTCTTTGCGGAGAGTTAAGATACTCGGATATTGCAGAGAAGATTAGTAAAAAACTCAAGGGTAGTTTTATTCCTGGTTTTGGGAAGTAGACTAGACACTAGGTAATGCTTACTGGGTACTGGGGATTGATGACTGGGGAATAGGAATATAACTAAATAACTGTTACCTAATCCCTAACGGTGCGCCTTCCTTCGCGCCGTAATCTCTTGAAAAATCATAATCTCCTGATTTCAACAAAATGATTTGACGGGGCGTAAAGGGTTTTGATATCTCCTCAAAACACAGCCGTTCATAAGAGTCGTGAAACCTCAGTACCCCTCACTTCCAAATTAGATGCGATTGAGATGCGATTTATAAATTTAATTGTTTTTTGAGAGTTTCAATAGATTTGTTATTGATATAGTTATCAGCGCGAATAATATCAGGAATACGAATTAAATCGTGCCTGAGATGAGCAAGCATATCTTGTACTACATCGTAGCTAGGAGGACCAACTAAGATAGTATGAGCAGTACGCACCACTGCCATGAGTTTTTTGGGATCGCTGGGAGAAGCAGTTAGAACTAATAAATCATCGCCTCTTTGACTGTGTGCAATACTGGCAGCACCTTCTAAAAAATTTTCACTCAAACTGATAATTCCTAAGCAAGCTTGAGATGGTAGATTTTTAATAATTTCCAACTCTTTACCATAGTCATAAATATCAACAGTGATTACACGAAAAGAATTGGGTGGTATAACATCAAGAACGTCTTTGAGAAAGTAACGATTAGTTACTAAAGTCCCAAAATTTTTTTCTTCTAAAAGTTGTGTTAATTCTTCTATTGGAACTAATTGAATGGGAATTTCTAAAACTTCTGATAAGTCTAATTCCATTACTTTTCCTGTAGTTAAGTGTTTCTTAGGTACAGTAATGAGAACTTGCTTATTGCACTGAATACGCCAATCAATTTCTTCAAAAAAGAAATCGCGAATTTGAGATAGTTTAAAACCCAAGTCTAATAAACTATCAATACTGGCTTGCACTGTATGGCTGGGATCGACTCCAGTAGAATCATTAGTACTTTTGGTTTTTCTGGATTGATTTTTGACATAGATACCTGAGCCAGCAATGGATTCGACTAATCCTGTTTCTTCGAGATTTTGATACACTTTGCTGATAGTATTACGGTGTAACCCTGTAATCATAGCTAGTTGTCTAGTACTAGGAAGCCGATGTTCGGGGGGATATTGACCAGATGCGATCGCAAATTGAATCTGATCGAATAGTTGTTTAGAAGCGGGGATATCGCTGTCTGACTGAATCTGAAAATTCAGCATAGCTTTTTACCAGAGACAAAATTTTTTTAATCTAGCTATTGTAAAGGCAAAACCAAAACATTGCCATCAATCATTCATAATTTTTTACCTAACAAGCTAATCTTCGACAGCTGATTAATCATTACTGATTGCTAATTACTGTTCAATTTCCACGACTACAGGAGCGTGATCGCTAGGTTTTTCTAGTTTTCTGGGTTCAATATCAATCCAGCATTTTGTAGCCTGCTCATAAAGCTTAGGGGTTAAATAGTGATGATCGATGCGCCAACCACGATTACGTTGAAAACCAGCAGCACGATAGTCCCACCAGCTATAATGCCCTTCTTCTGTGGTAAATTTGCGAAAAGCATCTTGTAAACCCACTGTTAAAACGTCTTGTAAAACTTCTCTTTCTACAGGAGAAGACATAATATGTTTTGCTTTATTTTTAGAATTATAGATATCTTTATCTTCTAAAGCAATATTAAAATCACCACAAATACAAATTTCTGTTGACTGATTTTCTTTCAAATTTTGCAGATATTGTTTGAGTAGTGCTAGCCAGCCTAATTTATATTCATATTTTTCACTGCCAATTGCAGAGCCATTAGGAACATAAAGATTAACTACCCGAATGTTATCAATAACACCAGAAATAACGCGCTTTTGTTCGTCAAAGTCTCTTACAAGATTATCTCCTAAAATAGGACTAAATCCAAAGATGATATCGGTTACAGGCTCTTTACTAAATATAGCCACACCGTTATAAGATTTTTGTCCAGAGATATAGACGTGATAACCTAATGATTCAAAAGGCGCGAGAGGAAACTGTTCATCTCTGACTTTAGTTTCTTGTAAACACAACACATCTACGGGATTTTGTTTTAGCCAATCAGTTACAATTTGTTGACGAGTTCTAATTGAATTAACGTTCCAAGTTGCAATTTGCATTAATAGTAATCACCTAAAAATAAGATGAATTCTCAACAATCAATTATTCAAGTGTTTGTCTATGGGACACTTAAGCCAGGAGAATCCAATTATGAAACTTATTGCCAAGGAAAAACTATAGCAGAAATTCCAGCCTATACGAGAGGTCAACTTTATCAATTATTTCCAGGCTACCCTGCAATAACAAAAGGAAATAATAAAGTAGAAGGCTATTTATTGTCTTTCAGCAGCAGCAAGATCTTGTTTAGTTTAGATTGCTTAGAAGGCTATAGCGAAACCAGAGCATTTGATTTTAATGATTACTATCGCCAACAAGTAACAATTTAGGTAATTTCTACAAAAGAAAGTACCAAACATTAGTATCAAATAACTTACTGCTCTGTGGATTTACTGGTATATTTATTTCGGTAAATCACCTTACAGCTTATATGATAAATTTTTAGGTACAGCTTGGTGCTATCTCATGACTCAAGAAAAGGTCAGTGAATTTCAAGGCCAACTTTTAAACTATAGTAGCTGGCATTCTCCATCGTATCCAGAGTAATATTCCCGTCGCTTCTTGTAATAAATCAATTAGACTAAAATTGCTGAATCAACAAAAAAGAACTTGAAAAGCTGGGAAATGGCGATCTCTTCGAGATCGCTATCAAGAAAAATATAGATCGTAAAACCAAAACCACTAATCGAAAAGCCCGAAAATGTTCAATATAATTATTGTTCAATTATTCACAATCATTCATTAAACTGTACTCTAACTTCAAGTTAACCCTAAATCAAACATGGATTTATCCAATAACAATACTGCCAAAAACCTCGAAGCTGCTTTTGGTGGAGAATCAATGGCAAACCGCAAGTATTTATTCTTTGCCGCAGTTACCCAAAAATTAGGCATGAAAGAACTTTCCAAGCTCTTTAAAGAAACTGCCAACCAAGAAACCGAACACGCTTTTGCCCATTTTCGCTTGATGCATCCTGAATTAGCAGTGGATAACGCTGAATCTTTAACCGAAGAACAGAAAAATGCGATCGCATCTCGTTGTTTAGAATTGGCAATTGAAGGGGAAACCTATGAATACACTACCATGTATCCCGAATTCGCCGAAGCTGCTAAAAAAGACCGTGATAGCGATGCTGTAGCAGAATTTGAGGCACAAACCGCAGAATCTATGGAACACGCCCAAGATTTTCGTAAAGCTGCCCATAACTTTGGTTTACTCACTAGCATTGAACAACATCATGCAAGACAATACACCGATGCACTCAGCACTTTAGATGGCAAAACTATAGTCAAAAAAGCCCCTAGCGATCAGCCTGCTACTCAAAAATGGATTTGTCGTCAGTGTTCGATGATTTACGATCCAGTGATGGGCGATCCCGAATCTGGGATAGCTCCTGGTACTCCTTTTGCCGAAATCCCCGATGATTGGAATTGTCCTATCTGTGGAGCGCAGAAAAAACTCTTTGTTCCCTATGAAGAACCTGCTGCTGCCTAAATTTGTGAGTTTTACGTGTCTGTCTTGAGAAGTAATTTAACAACTAAAGAAAGCAGCAATACTTTTCTTTGGGGTTGAATATTGTAATGAAGATAGAGTGGGCAGCGGGGACAACATTTTTTAATAACTTCACCAAAGCCCGCTCTTTAAAATAGCGATCGCTGAAAATAGACAAAAATGATTGCAGTTAATTTAAGAGCTAACTTAGCCAAAGAAAAAATACGAGTTTTAGCCAGTGGAACACCTTATATAAAAAGCGAATATGTAAAACCCATTCATCGCATTTGTTGTCAGTATTTGTTCCTGAAATGCAACTGGACACTAACAATCCACAACCAACATTTTCTGACGTTGTCCATAATTGCTCGTCGATTAGAAACTAAACTATATTCTCTTTTGTTATTTTGGTTCAGAAACCGCAGCTTTCGGAATGACTACCGCAGGTTTATTTAGGCTAATTGCTACCATCATCGGTTGAGGTTGGTTGTTTTGAGGAGAGTTTTCCGCCATTCTCAAACTAGTAGGAGAGAGAGGGTTAGGTACAATGCCCGAAATTGCGCCAATTATCGTAGCAGCGATCGCGCTCCCCCAAATAATAGCTCTTTTCTGGTTAGAACGGCGATCTATACGATTAAATACCTGCTCCGATAAAATTTCTGCGGATACTTTTTCTTGGGTAGGAGCTGTTAAATTTTGCATTCCCCCCTGTAACTTAACTAACTGGAGATAAGTCTGCTTAATTTCAGGATCGTTATCTAACCAATGCTGCACCTGTTTACGTTCGGCAATAGTAGCTTCGCCGTCGATATAGGCACTTAAGAGTTCAAAATAATCGAATTCAGCATCCTCTAATTCAGAAGATGGGGCAACATATTCAGAAAAATCATCATAGTTTGATGTCATTATCGTACTACCGTTGGTTTAGAACCAAATAAAATATTCAAAATTAGAAAATAAAAGCTAAAAATACCTATCGCAAGATAGTAAGCAAACTCAAGTTATTGATTTACCTATTACTAACTTACTCCTCTTCAAGATAGTTTTGCAAGATCGATTGTAATTTTAATCTTGCTCTTGCAATACGAGATTTAACCGTTCCTAAAGATACTCCTGTAATTTCCGCAATCTCTTCGTAAGGAAGACCTTGAATTTCTCGTAGGACAATAGTAGTACGAAAAGATTCAGGCAGTTCAGCGACCGCTTTTTGCAATTGGTCGTAAAATTCTTTAGTAGCTAAATTATCTGTGGGGCTAGGCATATCAGAAGGTAATTCCCAAGACATTTCCCCATCACTCACTCTCACAGGAGCATCTAGAGATAATGGCTGTGCATTACGCTTTCGTTTACGTAGCTCATCATAAAACAGATTAGTCGCAATGCGACTGAGCCAACCACGAAACTTGGCTGGTTCTTGAAGACGCTTGATGTTGCGGTAGACTCTAATCCAAACTTCCTGAGCGAGATCGGCTCTTTCTTGCCAATCTGGAGCAAGATGATAAAAAAGTCTATTAACATGAGATTCGTACCGACGTAACAATTCAGAAAAGGCAACACGATCTGGTTGACTTCCTTGTTGACAGCGCACGATTAAATCGTAGTTAGAAAGTTTTTCGGCAGACACTAATTTTTCTTTAGTACCTTTGTTGTTAGTACTATCGACCTTAACTCTTGACCATGATACAGGAATAGACTGACTCATGAACTTCTCCGCAACAAAATTGATATTTCCTAAGATTGAAGACTGGGAAAAAATCGACAAAGTTCCTGAAAGAGAATTTTTTGGTTGATGCAATCGATAAACTTGAGATACAAGTTAGAAAAACTCACGTTTTAGCGGTGCAGAAATAAGACTAAATTTAAACCGAAGCATTATTTTGCTCATAATCAGGAGCATAGTCTTTTAACAAACTACTAAGTTGATTAGCAACGCTGGAATCTCCTGATTTGCGAATTGCCTGTCTTTCGGGATAGAATTCAGGTCGGTCTAGATAACGAGCGATCGCTTCATTGACTTGTCGATCGATTAATTCTTGTAGCTCTTCTTTGGCTCTTTGGCGTTGATAATTTGCACCTTCTTCTGTAGTAGCGTAAAGAGGAGGTAAGCGGTTTAATGCGTAGGCTGCAATATCTCCTACATCAAGAGAAGAGTCACTGGTTTGCTCAATTTCTGCCACTCTGGTAATCGCCTCGCTCAGAACTAATTCTTCCATCACGTTAATAAACTGTTTACGAGGGACAGCTACAACCTCTCCAGTCAATAAAGAACCCATTAACTTATCTAAAGCCATGTATTCTTCTACAGATAGCTCGGCTGCGGTGTCACAAATTCTGCCTACCTCCGCTTCCATGCTAGGAGTAAGATATCCATCGTGTAATGCCTGTTCGACAATTTCTTTAATGCTCATATCTATCTATCAGGTTAAAAATAAAATTAACTTAGCTTCCCGACCTATCTTAATCTCTCTTTTAACAGATTGAAAAGAATCGGACTTTATCCATTATGGTAATTAAAATTTTAAAGGAGAAAATAAGCAGTAAGGTATAGGTCAATTATAAGGATGAGGGATGAGGGATGAGTACTGAGGAAGGGTCACAGACGATAAAAAAATAGAGGATTTGTCCTAACGGGACTTAAACAAAAATTATGCCCAAACAAAGCCTAAACTCGCTTTATAAGCTATGAACACTTCCCTATTTTTGTTTAACCAATCTACAAAACGAAAAGACATAGCTGTACGAAAAGCCGTCTTAGCTTCAGGAAAGGTCTCTAAAGATTTCGACGCCCAACGCCTTCTTAAACCTCCAGTAAGCTTATGCCAAAGAATAAAAGTATAAGCGCAAAACACTAGAATAAAATGTCGTTTTAAACTTCTTTTGCCTCTAACTTGATATTCCTTTAATCCCAACCAGCCTTTTACTTCTCTATAAAATACTTCTACCCAATTTCTTTGAGAATAAGTTGAAACTATCCATTCTGGAGTTACAATATTTGGGTCTCCATTTGTGATAAAATAATCAATATCTGTAGCCTGAGAAAAAGTATTGGCATTCATAACGATAGTAACAATTCTTTTTTCTTTGAAGGTAGTAATTTCAACTTCTAATGTTGTTACCCAAACTTTTTTTTGTTTGCCTAAATTTAGATTAACTTCTGTAAAAGTATCTTTTGATAAGCTTTCTGCTAACTCATCTATTCGCATAGATGCAATATTATCTTCTTTATTAATATTTATTTTTCTGTTTTTAGCTATCCCCCCTAAGTAGTTTAATTTTCTTTTTTCTAGTTCAGTTAAAAAAGTCGTATTATTTCCATATCCTGAATCTATTAATACTATCCCTGGTCTATATCCTCTCTTTAAACTTTTATCTATTAATTCTAAAGCTAACTCTGGTTTTTTCTTAAATAATGGGTCTGCTTGCTCCGTCTTTACGCTGAGGAAACCTCAGCGCAGGCGGTACGCTTTTTTTCCTTCTGGTAATGAATTCCTGTGTTGATATAACTCTATATCTAAAGGTCAACTTTTTTTACCGTCATATAAATGAGTTGTTACCACCACATTACCATTATCTGTTTTCCCAATTTCTCCAATATACTGTCGTCCCACTCCCGCCGTAAAATTACCACTTTTCCTATGTCCTGAATCGTCAATAATTAGGCTGAATCCTCTACTAATCCTAGTTTGACTACATTTATTCATTACTTCTAGTCGGCGATTGTTTATTTCATCTACCGACCAAGTTGCTTCAGTTATAAAGTGGTGTAATTTGTGGTAAGTCACTCCTACATTATCAGAAGCCATCTGATATATGTTTTTTCGCTCACTTTCTCCCAATAATCCCCCTAAATAGTTTTTGAACTCCCTTTTTTGCGCTTTAGTCCTAAGTAAATCATCAAACTTTTTACACCATCTATCAAAGCAAGGGGGCATCGCTGCGGGAGTTGTTTCTTTCCTGACCGCGATCGCTAAAGTGGGCAACGTGAAAGCTAACTTTTATAGACATTGTACCTGATTTTTACTTATAGGCTTGTTTAAGTCCCGCTAATCAATTTGAAGATATAAAGATTACTTCCCCATACCCATCCTTTTGTTGTGAATCACCATCAATATTTATTCAATGGAATTAAATCGCCAGGGAACAGGATCGACCGCTACACCGTGAACATATAAACCCCAGTGTAAATGAGGTCCTGTAGATGCTCCTGTAGAGCCACTAGAGCCAATTCTTTGACCAGGTCGCACCAGCTCCCCTTCTTGAACGTTAATATCTTGTAGATGCATAAAAATACTTACTACTCCTTGACCATGATCTATTCCCACTAAGTTACCGTGGACATGAAAACCATTAGCTTCTCTTCCCACTAAACTTACTTTTCCTGCTGCGGGAGCAACAATGGGAGAGCCATAACCGCCAGCATAGTCAACACCTTTGTGATAGTAATCGTCAGCAAATACTCCGTTATAGTAACGACGTACCCCATAAACAGTAGAAACTCGGTTACTATTAGGACGCACAAAAGAGCCATTCCAATATTTAGTAGGAGTTACTAATTTTTTAAATTCTGCTACTTTACTTAGTTCTAATTCGGTAGCTGGTCGATTAGCGTTTCCTGATAAAGTAATGCGTTGAGTAGGAAAAGAGCGATTTTTTAACCACACACCTAAGTTTTTGCTTGTACCATCTCCTGTCACTTGAAGAGTTGATTTTCCCGATGCATCCAAAGGAGAAGTGGGTAATAATGCCCTATAGCCATTGTTAACAGGAAATACTGGATAGTTAGTTTGCCCAAAAGTAACTGTGGGTGGTTGATTGGGGTTATCTGTGGTGATAAATACAGAAATTGTATCTCCTTGTTGGGGATTTGTGGGAGAAATTTCTACTTCCAAGGCTTTGACCGATGTAGGAAGGGACAAAAGTAATGTGGTGAGAGCGATTTTTAACTGAGAGCCTAATTTGTTGCGCATAGATAGTGTTTAACGGGTAATAGGGAATAAGTAAGTTTTTCTGCTTACCTAATCAGGTTTCAAGTTTCCAAAATGAATGTTACTTATGTAATGACTCTGATAGTGTACTGTCTAAAAAAGTTTCTGATTACAATTTTTCACCACCTCAATTAAATTAAACATAAATTGAATTTTTCAAATTATCTGTATAATAGCGATCGCTATTATTGGTATTCATTTGCTAATTTTAAAGAAAAACAATACTAAATCAAGCCGTATTTACGAAGTCAGAGGAAGCCCCGTCTTTTCAAGGCGGGGTCTCTCTGACTAGATCGATTATGGGACTTGGTTTAATTAATCAAATGACTTTAATTGACTTCTTGTTTAGCTCGAATGTCCAGGGGAATTTCTTGATGATCTTGTGACGCACCCCAAAACTGCTCTAAAGTTAAACCATTTTTAACTCTATGGTCATGAAACCAGAAATTTTTCCATTCATGTAACAAGACTCGCCAACCCATACGAGAAAACCAATTCATGCCATGTCGAGCAGCCCGATCTGGCTGAAATAGCGATCGCCATAAAGCTTTAGGTCTTCCCTGCAATACAAGCTCAATGAACTTCACCCAGAGGAAAATGCGCCACGGTGCCATATTAATGGTTTCTAATACCTGATGTTTATAATCCCATTTACGCCGATCTAGTTGGATAACACGTCTTTGACTCGCAAGACGATAATATCCTGTCCATCGGTGGGGTGTGACATATAAAGTCATAATTTGATCGGGATCGTATAACAATAGTTGTCGTAGAGAGCGAATAAAATCTCGATCTGTCACATCTTCAAAATCAGTTACCCAGGTGGCTAAAGAGAGAATCCCATGCTGTCTTAGTAAGCGAATGGCTTCACGATCCGTCTTGGTTGCACCTCCTTTGCGGATTTTTTTCAGAGTAGCTTCATCGGTGTTTTCCATACCTAACAAAAATCTTTCTACACCAGCCTGACGATATAAGTGCAGAATATCCGCATCTCTCACAATATCATCGGCACGGGTTGAACCAATAATGGTGATATTAATATTTTCAGCAATGATGGCTTCACACAGTTCGCGCCAGATAGCCTTATTTACTGTGGGATTTTCATCAGCTAAATTGAATAATTCTACGCCATGAGTACGATGTAGCCAAGCAATCTCTTGAGCAAACTTTTGTGGATTACGATGTCGCCAACGCGCCCAAAAACCACGCTGACCGCAGTAATTACATAGGTGAGGACATCCACGGGAAAACTGCATAACTACGGCTCTTTTTCCTCCGTAGTAGCTATAGCGTTGATGATCGATTAGTTCCCAACCTACACGATAAGCATCAAGGTCTTGAATCATAGGTGCGGGAGGTGTTTCCACAATTTGATTTTGGCGACGAAAAGCAATCCCCTTCACGTTTTTAAGATCGTTCCCACTCTCAATCGCAGCAATTAGTTTAGGCGCGGTAGCTTCTCCTTCTCCACGAATAATGATATCTATCTGGGGTTCTTGGGTCAGTATGTCGTTAAAATGATAGGTAGGAAATACCCCGCCATAAATAATAATCAGATTTGGTAACTCTTTACGGAAGCGACGAGTAAGTTCAACCACAATAGGATGGGCTGATGTTGAACCAGAGTGACCTATCATCAGTATTTGTGGACGATGGGTAACTACTTGATTCACAATCTCATCATGGGAAAGTGGCTCTAATTCAGCATCCAACAGCTTGACATCATGTCCTGCATCTAATAATGAACCACCAACACATAAAAGTCCTAGAGGTGGCAATTGTTCTTTGGGAATACGACTACCGATTGCTGGATGGGGTGGATTTACAATTAGGATATCCATAATCTTTGCTACGGAAAAAAGCTATTTTTGGATAATCAATAGTAATCGTATTTTTTGATTTTTGCTAGAATTTCGCGATCGCGCAGCGCCTCGGCTCTGCCGAGTCCGCAATTTTAAACTTGTTTATTTAACAAAATAGTACAAAAATATTAGTTATGAATCTCAACGTCGCAATCCAAGGGCAAGGATATCCTATTCTTTGTTTACATGGTCATCCAGGCTCTAGCAAAACCATGTCTGTGTTTACTGATGTTTTATCCCAAAGCTATCAAACTATTGCACCCGATCTCAGGGGTTATGGTGAATCTCCTGCGAGGGGAAAGTTTCAAATGAGAGATCATTTAGACGATCTGCAACGGTTACTAGATAGATATCAAATAGAGCAATGTTTAGTCTTAGGTTGGTCTTTGGGGGGAATTTTAGGCTTAGAATTGACTTTACAAAACCCCGATCGCTTTAGTGGTTTAATAATGGTGGCATCGGCAGCTTATCCTTGGAGTAATCACCCTAAAACTTCTGCTATCGAGTTAATTAATACTGGTATCTCAGGAATTATCAATTACTTCAAACCTGGTTGGCAGTGGAACATTGATACTCTAGGTAAGCGATCGCTATTTAAATATTTAGTTTATCAGCAAACTAGCCAGGCTTATCAATATTTGGGAAAACAAGCTGTTCCTGCTTTTTTTAAGACTTCTTTGGCTGCAAACAAGGCTTTATCCGAGGAACTCAGTAACGGTTACAATCGTTTAAGCGATTTAGAGCAAATAGATATTCCCTGTTTGGTACTTGCGGGAGAATGCGATCGTCATATTACCGCTCAATCTAGTGCAAAAACCGCCAAGCATCTGAAAAATTGTCAGTATATCTGCTATCGGGATACGGCTCATTTATTCCCTTGGGAAATTCCTCAAATAGTTACTAAAGATATTCAGCACTGGTTGAACAATGTTGATTCGATACGCCCCAAAAATTAGATAGTTTGTTGACTTGGCGAGACAATATGGGGCTTATGAGGCGCAAGTTAAAGAGGTAATTCCAACGGAATCGCTCCCATAACACCTGTACGAAAATCCCGTAATAGTTGGCGAGCAACCCTTTCTTTATCACCCTTATAAGATTGCTCTGCTAAATCGTGGATATAGGCTTCCCCTGTAATATTTGCAGGATTGAGATGAAAACGAGCTTCTAAAACATCATCAAAGCCCAATTTTGAAAATAAATCTACCATTGCAGCAGCAATTAACTGATTGTCATAAGCAGCCTGTCCAATATCTTCACAAATAGCTAACTTAACTGCGTCTTGTTGGTTTTCAATCCGCCAAGGAATTACCCCAGGAGCGTCTAAAAGTTCAATTTCAGGAGAAATCCTTACCCATTGTAACTGACGGGTTACTCCTGCTCTGCGTTCGCTAACTACAACGTTTTTACCTACCAAACGGTTAATCAAAGCTGATTTTCCCACATTAGGAAAGCCAATTACCACCGCTCTTACCGGACGAGGACGCATTCCGCGATCGCGTCTCCGTTGATTCATTGCTGTACCTGCTTTTTGGGCTGCGATTTTTACTGCTTTGATTCCTTTACCTTGTTTAGCATTAGTAAAATAAGATGTTTGGGATTTTTCTTTAAACCAGTTGCGCCATTCCTGTTGTAAATCTTGTGGAATCATATCCATGCGATTGAGAACGATCGCTCTGGGTTTATCTGCGATCCATTGCTTTAGCTGTGGATGATGGGAAGCTAGAGGGATGCGAGAATCTCTAACCTCCAAAACAACATCGACTCTTTTTAGCTGCTCTTTCAGCTGTCTTTCAGCTTTAGCAATATGACCTGGATACCATTGGATAGGAGGAGAAGACATGACTATTTAAGGATAAACAATGAATGATGAACGATGATAAAAGAGAGATTAAGTAGCAAGCTATAAGTTACAAGTAGTCAGTGGCAAATAGCAAATAGCAAATAGCAATTCACAAATAAGCACTAACAATCAAAAACATTCTTCATTCTTCATTCTTGATGATTTAGCTGTTAATCTACCTTCCTTTGACTAACTATTAATAGCCCTAAATCTTAGCACTTTTCACTTAATGGTGTTTCATCACTGAAAGTTGCACCACAAAAATTAGCTTCTTCAAGATTAGTTGATTCTATTTTGGCTCCTACAAAATTGGCATTACTAAAATTAGTATCAGTAATAGAAACTTGTTCGAGTCTGGCTTCTCTGAGATTTGCACCAGTGAGATTAGCTTCAATCAAATTGGTTTTAAAATCTACTCCACTGTTAGATAAACCAAAGATAGGAACACCAATCAGATAATCTAAAGCAATCTCTCCCGCAGTATAGCCACTAGGGATATTTTTTAGTTTCACATTAGTATCTCTGAGGTTAGCACTTTGCAAATTTGCTTCTGTTAAATCTGCTCGATAAAAGTTAGCTCCTCTTAAATCTGCTGCTACAAGGTTGGCTTGTTGAAGATTAGCTTCTTGTAAAAATGCAGGAGCGCGTAAAGAAGCTTTTTCTAAGTCAGCTTGTCTTAAATCAGCACCATGTAAATTAGTTGCTTGTAAATTAGCAGCTTTGAGAGTAGCGTTATTTAATTGAGTTAAAACGAAGATCGCACCGCCCAATTCTGCGAGGTTAAGGTTTGCGCCTTCGAGATTTGCACCCATAAGATAAGAGTTTTTGAGATTAGCTCCTTCTAAATTTGCACCTGCAAAATTTGTACCTTCAAGATTAGCCTGTTCGAGATCGACACCAGAAAGATCGGCATTTTCTAAATTACAGCCAATACATTCTTTCGTTTCTATTAGTTGTTGTACTTGTGCTTTAGTATCGAGATTATTTTCTGTAATAGTTGCTTCTTGAGCTTGAGCCAACATATCAATACTGTCAGCGATGGTGTGATTGTAAAATTTTTCAGCGATCGCTTTTGACATTTCTTCGTTAGTCAGTACAATTAAAGTGTTTGAGCTATTTTTAGTTTCTGTTTTTGCATCTTCTAAGTAACTAATTTCCCAACGATAAACACCATTCCAAATTTGATTATTAGAAATAAAAATTCGCTCAAGAGGGATACTATATTCAACTGTTAGTCTTTGATCGTCTAACTGCTCTATTTTATCTCCTTGTTCTTGATAAAAAGTGAGGGTATCTTCGGTGAGCTTAATTTTACAAGCTGCATTTTTTTGAAAATCCCCCAAAAACACTTGACAGTTAGCTGCTTCTCCAGCGCGTTCTTTTAAAGGAATGGGAGCCTCAAAGTCTTTACATTTGCTATTGTGAGGAAATTTAGAGCAAAGAGTAAAAAGATCGACTTCCGCTTCTTGAGCAAAGATAGAAGGAGACAGAAAAGAACTTAGTACTAAAGTTGAGATAAAAAGAATTTTTTTCGTCATTCTATCAGGTATTTATTACTTAAAGAGTTTAGTAAAGTATATTATTAAAACTAGCTTTCAATCAAAAGATAGCTATCAAAACATCATAGATCAAGTTAAATTTGTGATAGCCAGTATATATCTTATCTCTTTGATAATTATTCTTATTTTTACTGCTCTTTTCAAATAAGTAGACCACTCAACATATCCAATTACTTAAGCAACAAGCGAGCTTAGAGGAGGGGCTGTCTCTTGGGGAGGTGGCGTATTCTGGGGTTTCCCCGTGACCATCGTGTGACCGCCGTGTTTCCCCAAGAGTTTACATTGTCCTCGAATGGGGATACGCCCCGTCTTAAAGCTTAGAGCTTGGAAGCTCCGAACCAACTAATTAAAAGCGGAACGGACATCTCACGGGCTTGAGGCAACCTTATGCGTAGCGGTATCCTTTAGGGCAAGCCACGTGTCCTCGTCTATCCAATCGAAAACGGCTGTAAATTAATGATTCATATGGTTAAACATAAAATATATGCAACTTGTGGCTTTTAGTCGCTCGTTTTCTAAGTAACGGTATGCAATCAAATCAAATAAAGATTATTTCAATGCTGCTGCTGCTTTTTCTAAAGCTTGACGATAGCTTTTGCCATATTTTTTGTGCAAATGATGATTAGGGTCGTTGGCAACAAACCATTCTGCTTGATAAAGTTCAAAGATGTCTACACCTTTGGCTAAACCAAAATCTAATAGAGGAGGTAAAGGGCCGACTCTGCCTTTTTCTGCGGGGTTGGATTGGGCTGCGGTTTGTACTTCTAGGGGTACTTTAGGGTCGTATTGAAGAAAAAGATCGCACCAGTCTGCATAACAATCTTTACCTTTATTGTATAAAGCGATCGCATTTTTAGTTAATCCCTGAGTACCAATTCCAAAACCTTTTTTCGCAGCATAAGCAGCCATCTCTTTAGCTATATCGTGAGATTTCCCGTAGTTATTGATAGTTACTAAGATAGTTTTTGGTGTTTCAATGGTGCTAAGAAAATCGAGAAAATCCAGACTATGGTTGCGCCATACTGTTTCACTCAAGTTAATTGGTGGTTGTTCCCATATTTGAGTACAGGGATTTTTAGCATAAGAAACCCCATTCCCAGGATAAGATTCTGCACCCACCCCAATACCAAAACGAAAATAACCCACCCAAGGTCGATCGCTAAATTCGGCGACTGCTGCTTTGATTACTTTACGATAGTGTTTTTGATAATCTTCATCCCAAAAAACAGGGGTTTGTGGTGGATTTGATTCACATTCTCCGCCTACTTTACACTGACAGCTTACGGTTTCTGTTTCTTCCAGTACGTAAGCAGGAGTTATCGATTGACCATTAATTTCTTGTTCTGCTTTTTGAGCTACTCCCCACAGAAGCAAGTTAACAGTTTTTCCTGCATCAATCCAAGGTTGTGCTTGCTGGTATACATAACTCCAATCATATTGCAAAGAAGCATTAACACCAAGGTCTACTGTTGACCAGGGAACTACTATATTAGTACCACTTACTGTAGGGTCGTTCAGGATAAATTTTTCAATTCTCGACCAATCTTGCGTAGGGAGATTAGCTGTATTGAGAAATAAACCTCTTGGTGAGGAGCCGACCCCGCCCGAAAAGGGCGGGGCTTGTGCGCTCCGTGGTTTATTGGGTGATGGATTGCTAATAGTAGTGGTTGTTGTAGGGATAGAAGAGAAATTACTTGGACTACAACTAATAGGTAAAGTACTCAAGACTAACAACATCAGCGTTAATATAAAAGTCGCTACTGGTGATAATAATTTCCGTCTCATCTAAAATGTAAGCAATTTTACTTAATTAGGGTTTGCTGAAAAAGTTTTCTGTGAGGATGGGTAATAGGTTTCAGCTTATAATATATTGGTTTTTGGGTTCTACATTCTTAATTCGACCAAGATTATGAAGAGAGAAGAGTCGATTTTTGAAGAATTAATTATTTCTTGGTAATAGCTGTTCTTGGAGTTGATTGAGGAAAATTTCTGCTCCTATAGGGCCTGGCATAGCGCGACAGAGATAAGCACTGGTAAAATATACACGATCGCTTTTACTGGCTAGTAGAGATTTGGCGATCGCATTACTATTCCACTGCTGTTTAATTGTTGATTCCTCATTTAAAATTTGATTGAAAACGAACCTAAAACTGTAAAAGGTTCTCCGCGATCGTTTCCTCTTTCTCTGACAGGAGTTGCACCTGCTATGTAGTCCACATCGAAAAGGTTTTTAAAATTAAGCCCTGCACGCCAATTGTTACGCTCGTAGAATACAGCAGCATTGGTAAGAAAGTAACTGTCTAACTTAAAGGAGTTCTCTAAATCCCCTTCTCGTTCTCCCACAAAGTTAAAACCCAGACCAAAGCCGAGTCCCTGGAGATTACCTTGTTGAAGTTGATAAGTTGTCCATAAACTAGCACTATTTTCGGGGGCGTTGAATAAGCGATTGCCCACCTCGATAACATTATCCTCTGAAACTTCAGCATCGATATAGGCATAGGAAGCAATAATATTCCATCCAGACATAATTTCTCCCGTTACATCTAGTTCGATACCTTGGCTTTCCTGTTCTCCTACGGCGACAAAAGCAAAAGGATCGTCAGGATCTTCACTAGCGACATTTTGCTTGGTTATATTAAAATAAGCCAAAGTCGCAAATATTTTGCCTTCTAACAATTCAGACTTAACTCCTATTTCAAATCCTTCTCCTTCTTCGGGTTCTAAAGGCTCTCCATCGCTGGTAGTTTCTGGAACGGGAGCAAACGATTGAGAATAGCTAGCATAAAGCGAAACTGATTCGATAGGTTTATAGACAACTCCCACGCGAGGAATAAAAGCATCATTATTATCGCTTATTTCTGTCTGCTCTAAATTATCAGTTACAATTTGCTCTACAGTTTCATAACGCAGCCCTGCTAACAAAAAGAAACGATCGGAAAAGGAAACTCGATCCTGTATAAAAACCCCCAGTCGTCTAGTTTCTCTTTCTCTATTTTCAATAAAAGGTAATTCATCAAAATCTGGTCTAGGGGAAGTTCCGTATACAGGATCAAAAAGATCGAGTTCTAGAGGATTTTCCAGATCTAATCGAGTCTGTTCGTTAAAATTATCTTCGGTTAAATTCAAATCTACACCGAATAAAACCTCATGATCTATATTTCCTGTAGCAAATTTACCCTCTGTACTGGTTTGTAAAGAATAACTTTCTCCTTCTTGGGGTTGGCTCCCAAAGAAACGGAAAACAGTGCCAGTTTCTTCATCAATTTCAAAAGGAAAAGCAATCTCTAACAGAGAATTTTGCTGGGTAAAGCGAAAAGCGTTACGTAATTTCCAATTGTCGTTAAAACGATGCTCTAAGTCGTAGCCAACGCTAATAAATTCTTCTTCACCAAAGTCGTCGGGTTCATTAGTAATGCGATCGAGGGGAACATCGGCAATCTCATCACCAATGGCAGGAACGCCAAAACTAGGGGGTCGATCTTCGTTAAAATATTCTAACTCAAAACTTAGGTCAGTGCGATCGCTAATTTTCCAAGTTACTACAGGCGAAATATAAAACCGCTCGATATTCTCATCAACATCTTGGATATCATCACTGCTACGATACAGTGCATTTAGCCGATAAAGTACCTTACCATCTTCAGTCAATGGCCCTGAAAAATCGATACTGGGACTAATAAAACTACGGTTGCCAAACTGTGTCTCAATTTGATAAAAAGGTTCGGCTGTGGGTTTCTTGGTAACCAGATTAATTAAACCTCCAGGTTCGATCTCACCGAATAAGACTGATGCTGGTCCTTTTAACACCTCAATTCGTTCTAAATTAGCCGTTTCTGGAACAACGTCCCCGCCAAATTGTCTAAAACCATTGCGAATAATTGGAGCTTCATCAAAACCACGAATATTAAATTCAAGAGCTCTGCCTAAGTCTGTTCCCCCAAAGGTGACACCGCTAACGTTACGCAGTGCTTCATCGAGGCGAATTACCTGTTGATCTTCTAGTACTTGCTGCGGAATTATCTGAACTGACTGGGGAGTATCAAGTATTGGTGTATCGGTTCGCGTAGCTGTAGTAGCTTCAGGAACGACATAATCATCATCTTCTGCTTCCCCTGTAGCAATAACTTCTATCTCTTCTTGATGCAGTCGCTCATGGGGCTTGTCCTCGAATGGGGAGAAACCCCCAAGACCACGCTGCATCGCTTCATCAGGTTCAGTTTGTGCTGTATTTCTTTCTGGAGTGACGTTGAAAACTAAATCTTGACTACTAGGAACTACTTCTGCCGATGGTGCATTTTTCTCTCCTTTAATAGTTATACGAACATTACTGTCATCAACTTGAGTTGCTGTGATTTCTGTAATTCCTGGTGCGGGGTTGGTTTCTCTAAAATTATTCTCACTGGCTAAATCTAGATCTGCATCTGTAAGGTCGATAACTAGATTGTTCCCTTCAGGCAAAATTAGAGGGACTAATTTTTGTCCAGAAGCCGTTTCTATAATTAACTGTAAACCATTGTTGGTCTTGTTAAGCCTGATATCTGTAACTTTGATATTAGTATTTTGAACTAATAAATCTGCTTTGTTTGCTTCTTGTTGGTTGATTAGATATTTTGGTTGCGCTAATGCTCTTTGAGAGCTAAAGAACAAGCTTAAAATAAATAAAAATATAAAATTTGACTTAATCTGGAGCAATTTTCGATCTCCTCGCCGATAATAATTAGTTGCTAAAAATTCGCATTTTTAACTATAAAGAGGAGTCTACGTATTTTCGCTCTTGTAAATCTACCCTAAGAGGACAAGTTTTGACCCCTAAAAGACAAAACTCAAAATTTATTAGGTTTCAATTCCTCAATTTACAGGCTTTTGGAGAGATGCCAAATTTTTGTTTAAAAGCTGCTGCAAAGTGACTAGAATTGGAATAACCTACCGCAGAAGCTACAGACAATACGCTTGATTTGCTCTCTAACAAAATGTTTCGTGCCATCTCCATACGATAGTTACGCAAATAAGAAAAAGGTGTTGTGCCAAATAACTCTCGAAAACCCTGCTTGAGTTTCATGTGATGAATTTCTACTTGCTGTGCCAAATTCATCAAAGTCGGTGGTTCGGCTAAATTATTAATTAAAATTTCCTTAGCTTGGTAAATTTTATCAATTTCACTCTTATTTAAACTAATAACTTTTTGTTTACTTGTTTCGTTTTCTAATAACTGTGCTAACTGTAAAACTAACAACTCTAATATTTTGCTTTCTAAATACATTCGCTGTAATATACCCTTATATGGTGTCGCCATAATTTGCCATAAAACAGTTTGCATTGCTGGTAAAATTTTGCCGATAGGCAAATGAAAGCAAGGAGATTTACCTTTTTCGATCAAAGGTTGTAACTTTATAGGAACTGATTCTAAATTGCTACAAAAATTTCTCAAGAAATCAATCTCTGCATAAATTGCAATGGAATTAACTGTCTCATTGGGAAAATATTGCTCAATCTCTCTAATATTTGGTAAATAAAATAAATAATTTTGTCCTTTCATTTCGGTATAATTTTCCGCAACACCTTTAACTTTGGAGCAAATGACACCATGATAACCAGAAATATAAAATTTGGATGCAATTAAGTTGAAATTATCGTGATTAACTTCACAATTAATCGGGCTAAAACAGGTAGCCTTAGTAATTTTTAAAGACAGTCCTGGGCTAAGTTCTGCCTCTTTAATACTGCATTGATATAGGCTATGTTGCAGGGTTTCAATTTGGTCAAAACCATCAACCTTATAAATTACTTCTCTTGTTCCTCCAGTACTTAAAGTCTGTTCTAATAATTGTTCTTCCGTAAATATTTTCATCTTTTGACTACTAAAGAAAAATTCTGCTCTTAACTATAGGTTATTGGTTATCTAATTTATCGCTCTATGAACAATAAATGTTTTAATTAAATAAAAATTATAGTCAACAATTTCTGAAAGGGGAAAGATTAAACTAGGTCGAAGAGTCGCAGAAGCGATTAGACTGCAAAACTATACATGAAATAGAATCTAGTTATTCGCTAAGGAATAAGAATTTAATAAAATCCCAAATTAAAATATCGGTGCGTTACGCTTACCCTAACAACACCCTATCTAATCTGTAAGTTATTTAATTCACGATCCTAAGTAGATTAAAATATTTTATTTAAGTAACTTCTCAAAAAGCGATCGCTTTTTACCTGAAAGTTTCCAATACCTGAGATATCTCAAAATTTTATTTTTTCAAATTATTGCGATATATTATCACTTAACTATAAGATTGAGTTTTTAGATAACAATGCGATCGCGAGTTGGTAAATGACAATTTTAACAAGAGCCGAATTTGATAGGCAATGTGAGATAAGTTTGGAATTCGATAGGATTGACTACAATTTTCAGGGATTTGATGAAGTAAGAAGAAGTTTTACTCAATGGTCTGATGATAGCTACAAGTGGGCTGAATTTGCTTCTGGAGTTCACTTAGGTTTATTTGATGAAGCGATTTACCGCGATTATAGTATTAAAAATAAACATGATGAATTTCAGATGTTAGTGTCTAAATTTTATTTGTCGGGACATCATGCAGTAGTTTCTCCTGGTATTGAAAATGTTGAGGCAGAATATCTTGAAAAAGCAGGACAAAATTATTTATTTTATTTGCCAAATATCAAAGAGATCGAACAGTCTTTTGCAGGAACTTCTATGCAAGAAGTCAGAATTCATCTCGACCTAAATTTTCTCCGCAGCTTTGTTAGCAAACTAGACGATGTACCGCAACAGCTACGACCATTAATAGAACAAGATGATGCGCCTCGTTTTCATCGTTCTGTCGGCAAAGTAACACCAATGATGCGGACAATAATCAAACAAATGTGGCAACATCCCTATCAAAGTGCGATCAGGCGAAGCCTGCCACTTCGTGATCGCCCGTATCTATTTAGAAGGGAAAGCCTTGGAACTATTAGCAATGCAGCTTTCTCAATTAGCAGAATCAGAACTGTATAATGCTAAATCAGCACTCAAAACTAAGAATAGCGATCCCATATACGAAGCCAGAAAAATTCTGAGCGATCGCTCAGAAAATCCACCATCAATACTAGAATTAGCACAGCAAGTGGGAGTAAGAGATCGTACTTTACGCAATGGATTTCGCAAACTATTTGGCACAACAGTTATTGGCTATCTGAATCAACAGCGTATACAGCAAGCTGAAACAATCTTGCGGACAGGGAAACTCTCTGTAGCTGAGGTAGCAAATTTAGTTGGTTATTCCCATTTAGGTCACTTTGCTGCTGCTTTCAAACGTCAGGTTGGCATTACTCCCCGTGAGTGTTTGGCAGGGAAATTAGGAAGCGGAGTTCGCTGTGGGGGCAGAGGAGGAATTTAGGTAAAGCTAAGCCAGTTAAATACGTCTTCTACTGTAAGTTGCCAATTTTGTAGAACATTTAATACAGGTAAAATATCTTGCTTTTCTTTTACTTCTGGTAGTTGATTTGGTTGAAAGACTGTAATTGATTCATCATCAGCATCAACCAGATAGCCTAATTTTGTCCCGTTTTTGAGACAAAAGATAATTTTGCGAATAACCTTATTTGCGGATTGTTCTGGTGAGAGAATTTCGATTGTCCAATCTGGAGCTATTTCAAATCTATTAGCAATTTGACCATCTTTATCTAAAGGGATTCTTTGCCACTCAAATACAGCTATATCTGGAACTATAGATCGTCCTGCAAAAGTACAGCGCAGTTCTGTAAAAGCATAAGCTAATTTTTTGGCTTTTCCCGCTTGATTGATAGCAGACGCTAATTCAATTTGTAAAGTGCTATGTTTTCCCTCTGGCATTGGCTTTTGGTATATTTTTCCATCAATGTATTCACTTGCTGGTTTTGTTTCTGGTAATTTTAAAAATTCTTCTAGAGTGGTTGCTGAAGTTGTCTGCATAGATAATTTCATTGACTGTATTTCCTGGAAACTTCGTATTCTTAATTTTAAACCTGTCGAGTTTTCAAGCCATTCTCTATTTTCCGTTTTCGGATAAAGATCGCATTTCCGTTTTTGGATAGACATAGAACTGTTAACTTCTTTACACTACCTCTAATCAATTATTAAGAATTTTTCTAAATAAGGCGGTTATCCGCTTGGTCTGAGGAGTATAAATGAAAGCATTATTAGTATTGCTATTTCGTCTTTTATCTATCGCGGGATTATCAGGTGGTTTATTGGGGATAATGGTCTGTTCTGTTCAGGCAGAGGTGGTAGAGGCGAACGGTCGTTCACCCTTACAGATGAGTACGGCTTCGGATTTGATAGCTCAAGGGGTTACGAGAGTTACGGGAGTCACGGTTGACCAGACTGCTGAGGGGTTGGAGTTAATCTTAGAAACCGCAGCAGGGAGTGAAAGATTAGTCCCGTTGATTTTGCCAGTCGGTAACAATTTGGTAATCGATATTCTCGATGCAACCTTAGCATTCTCGATTAGGAATGGTGTAGAAGAACTTAATCCTACGCCAGGTATTACTAACGTTACGGTAAATAAAGTAAATGATAATAGTATTCGAGTCAGAATTACGGGGGAAAACCAAGTACTGAGCGCGGAGGTAGTTCCTAGCAGAGATGATTTAGTCTTGAGCGTTACTCCTGAAAGTGCTACTGCCAAAAGCGAACCCGATGAAGAAATAGAAGTTATAGCGACAGGTGAAGCAGAAGATGATGGTTACAATGTAACCGATAGCTCAGTAGGAACGCGCACCGATACACCGAGACAAGATGTACCCCAATCGATTCAAGTCATACCCCAAGAGGTTATTGAAGACCAGGGAGCATTCAATATCACCGAAGCATTAAGAAATGTTCCAGGTGCTGTACCTGCTGGTTCACCCCGCTCAGTATTTGATGTTCCAGTCATTCGCGGTTTTGGCGGTTTTTCGGCTACTAACGATCTCTTTCGTAGAAATGGTTTAAGAGATCCTCTGGGAACTTCTATTGGCGGTGATACAGCAAATGTAGAAAGAATTGAAGTTCTTAAAGGACCTGCTTCTGTTCTGTATGGTCAAGGTTCTGTTAGTGGCATTGTGAATATTGTTACCAAGCAACCCCTCAGTGAACCTTTTTATCAAGTAGAAGCCTCTATTGGTAATTACGATCTGTATCGGGGAACTCTCGATTTTTCAGGACCAATAAATGAAAGTGGTAACTTGCTATATCGCTTGAATATAGGAGCAGAGACGGCAGGAAACTTTGTTGATTTTTATGACCGCGATCTTTTTCAGATTGCTCCTGTTTTGACTTGGAAAATTGGTAAGAATACCGATCTAACTTTTCAGGCAGAATACTTAAGCCTTAATAATCCCAATTATTTTGGAATACCAGCCATCGGAACGGTGCTAGACAATCCTAACGGAGATATTCCTCTCGAATTCAACATTGCAGGAGAAGCAGACAGCGAAAAAGAAATTGACGTTTATCGGATTGGCTATAATTTAGAACACCGTTTCAGCGAAAATTGGCGCATCCGTAATGCGTTTGAGGCGGGATTCAGACAATCCTCAGAATTTAGTATCTCTGCAAGTAGTTTGCAACCAGATAACCGTACCCTAGAAAGAAGTTATTTCGATTCAAGAAACGGTTTTGACATCAATGCTTATACTCTAGACACATATACGGTAGGCAATTTCAATACAGGTGCCATCGAGCATGAGCTTGTGGCGGGAATTGAACTATCTAGAGTAGAAACGATTACCGAAGATAATGCTTCTGGATCGCTCAGTTCCATCGATTTGTTCGACCCAGATTTTAGTAATACAACCCTTGAACCACCCACTGATTTTTTTGACGACAAGGAAACTGTGGATGGATTGGGAATTTATCTTCAAGACCAAATTAGCTTTTTAGACAATTTTATCGTTGTTTTGGGTGGACGCTTTGATATTGCCAGCGTAAAAAATGAGGACTTTATTAATTCAACAACAGAATTTCAACAAAATGAAGCCTTCAGTCCCCGTATCGGTATTGTCTACAAACCAATTCCCGATATCTCTCTTTACGCTAGCTATAGCCTTTCTTTTCAACAAGAGACTGGTAGAACATTTGACAACAGTATATCCCTCTTTTGTCACTTTCCGAAACAGAGGAGTAGCAGAAACAGAGTTTATCCATCAGGCAAATAAAAAGAAAATTGATTCATTGCAGCAATCAATCGATGAAAACCAAGTAGTAAAGAACGGTTAGGAAAGATGTCTAACCAGGGAATAATAGCCCAAAATAAAATAGCAGGTTGAATAATTAAACGAAA
>NZ_LR213850.1 GCF_900659865.1 Hyella patelloides LEGE 07179 | reverse complement strand
ATCTCGAAAACGTACCGCAAGTTCTTAAACATCGATGCGTGACGCGAAGCTAATCCTTTAGGGCTTATCTAAATAATACTATTTTTGCTTAGTAGTATTCTTGTTCTTGCATCTTTGACCTGCTCCCATTAAAACCTTGTTATAAAGAAGCTATTAGAGGCATTAAAAGCAAATATTTTTCCGATCATCTTAATCCTTTATTGAGATGGCTATATTCTAAAGTGGGACAACTTTGGGATAATGTTTATGCGGAATTATCTCAATTATTAGAATTCAATACTCTATCAGGGCAACATATCTTAGTTCATGTTTGGGACTTTGTGGCTCGTGATGCGGTATTAATTGATGATGTTCCTTATACTCTTAAATATTCCCTAAGAAGATTAGGAACAAGATGGAGAGATGAGCTATATATTCATCCAGAAACAGGAATCCTTTGTCTTGCGAAAAAATTACCCAAAGCGAAACCTAAACCAAGAAATGATTATTTATGGGTCGATAGATATCATCAGTACCATAAGTTAAATGACATTTGGTATTTAGTTTCCTTTCGTGATGTACCTCAGCCGTTTGTAGCAGTAATAGATAAAGTACGTAAAATATATCCCACAAAAGTCAGAGATGTTTTGCAGCAAAAAACTGTTACTTATTCTGAATTATTTTCGACCAATCGGATTCCTACTTATGCCTATCACAAACGTCAGTGTAACAAAAAAGAAATCAAATGGATTTTGCAGCAACTAACTACTAAGCACTAGCCACTAACAATTTCTATCTGACGACTCTGCATCGCCTCTTGAAATAACTCTGTAGATAAAGCTTGTTCCACGGGATAAATGCCTGGTTTATTGAGTTTTCCTTCTAATATTAACTGGGCGATGCTTCCCGTTCCTGCTCCTGCTGCGATCGCTGTATTTTCATGTATCATAGTAGTACAGTAGCTAGTCTCTTGTCGATCTTTGATTCCCGTGATTTCGGCTCGCATTGCTACCCCGATACCGCTAAAATTATCGGTTACTTGAGTCATCAAATAACTAACACGGGAAAAGAATTCAATTCCTTTAGGAGTAGTTACCCAAGCATCAGGGAAAATATGTGCCGTAATCCAAGTTAAATGATTGTACCAATCAGGTATTGAACCAAACTTAGTAATTACCGTTTCTACAGGAAAAGAATCAGCAAAAGTATGGGTTTCAGGAACATCGAACCAATATACCCCTGTTTTACCATAAGGCTGAGGAAATTCAATTATTTCTCTTTCTGTATAGGGTAATATTTCTTGCCATTTACTGTTTATCCATGCTGCAAAAGGCTTTTTTAAGCCCAGAAAGGTAGTTCGCATTACAGTAACCCCAGCACCACCCGAACCAGCCACAATGTAGCTCAAATGAATCTTTTTCGGCTGTTCAAACTTTTCTATTCCCCGTTTTACCATACTGTTAGAAATACCTGGAAAAATACCCGTATTCAAAATAGCTGTGATACCAGAAGAAATCGCTTGTTCTCGCCAGGGTATTACCCGTTCGTAAAAGGAACGATGATCGCTAACATCTATATAATTAACACCTTCAGCAATGCAATGCTGGAGTACTCTACCATCTCTGTGATGAAACGGCCCTGCACAGTGTACCACTAAATCGACATCAGCGATCGCTTTTTGCAAACTGTCTTGTCGATCTAAATTTAAAGCTAAAAATTCTAAGGGAGGGTTAACAACACAGTTAAGATTCCTACTGGTAACGATCACCTCTCCTTTTGTATATGTCGCAATATCCCGAGCAACACTGCGTCCAATACGTCCACAACCACCAATTACTAAAATTTTTTGAGCCATAGTTAATTAGTTGCAATTATAAGAATTATTTATAGTTTATAAATTTCGATATTTATTTTTCTCTAGTATTTACCCCGTGGGCTAAAGAACACAATTATTAATCAAGTTTATCCAATAATAAAATCGACTAACCTAAGAAATATTACTCAATCGTTTTTTATCTGAATCAAACTAAACATAGAAAACTCAGCTTGCTATCTCCTTCGATTTATTTTTATCATGGGAAATCTAAAATTCGTGGAACGGATAAGAAATCTAAATATCCTTCTTTAAATTTAAATAAAATATTCACGAAACCTTTATCTATCAAGAGCTTCGTGTACTGTAAGATTATTGTAATTAAATAACAAGCTTAGTAAAATTACCAAAGTTAACCAAAATCTTGACAAAGTAAAGATATTAAAGTTTTACTGACAAAACAAACTTTTTTCGGTATGTAAAATCTTTAGAATTGCGACCAGTTAAAAGTAGCCTAGCAATTCGAGCCTTCTTTTGAAGATGCGCAATTAAGATTATTGGTAGTTTTGGCTATGCCTTGGTTGCTAAAGTTTTTAACTTTAGTGTAACTAGAATCTGCGATGGTTTTAGCTCGCAGAGTGTCAATGGAAAACTGACTCAAAACACAGGTTAAAGTATGCACAAAGATCAACCTCGCATTGCAATTTTATCATCACGTACAAAGAATAATTTTATATTTAACTCATGTTTGTACGAATTTGAAGATATTATCGCCGAAGTAGACAATGTTGATATCTTCAATCTAGACCCTTCTAATCCTCTAGAAGTATTTGCTCAAAAAGTTGTTAAAAAATCTTCAGAATATATTTATCCTCTTACCAAACTTAGTCCACCGTTAAAATCTAAAATCGATCTAGACCAAGAGTATGATATTTTATTTGTTATCTTGGATTTTCCTTACAATATCTTAAATATTAACCTGATTAAGCAGTGGCGTAAAAAATGTAAGATTGCCGTATGTTATGTAATTGAATTATGGCAAACAGAGCTAAAGAAGTTTAACAACTACCTAACTTTTTTGGGGAATTTTGATTTAATATTTCTCGGTCATTCTCAAATTGTTAAAGAAGTTCAGGATATCGCTCAGACCCCTTCTGCCTATTTAGCTCCTGGTAATGATACTCTAAAATTCTGCCCTAAATCTCTTGATAGCGATCGCTTTATCGATATTTCGACTATGGGTAGACGTTCTCAAATTACCCATGAAACTCTTTTAGAATTAACGCAAAAGCGCGATTTCTTTTATCATTATGATTTTTTAAACAGTTCTGATTTACGAACTAATAATCATCAGGCACATCGTATTCTTAATGCCAATATTTTAAAACATAGTCGATATTTTATTGCTCATCACGCTAAAGTGAATTGTTTAGAACAAACAGGAGGTCAAATAGAGATTGGCTATCGCTTTTTTGAAGGTGCTGCTGCGGGAGCAGTAATGTTAGGTAAAGCCCCCCAAAATGATGTATTTGAACAGTATTTTGGCTGGAAAAATGCCGTAATACCAATGCAATTTGATGAACCTAATATTACCAAAATTATTGATGAATTAGATAGTCAACCAGAGCTATTACGACAAATTAGAAGTGACAATATCAGAAATTCTTTGTTACAACATGATTGGGCATACCGTTGGCAAAAAGTATTGGATAAAGCAGATCTAGCTCCTACAGAGAAGCTACAACAACGTATTGATAATTTGCATAAAGTTGCCAACAGCTTTGCGATCGCTTAAAGAACTCACACAAAATATTTGATTGCGAAAATTAGTCAACTTTTTTGAGCATTGAAGATTGTTGTAACTCTAATAAATTGATATTTCCCGTGCAGAATAAAACTGTTTTAATTTCCGCAGTTAAGACTTGCACTAATTCTTCCAAAGCTTCTGGAGATTGATCCGCAGCTTGTAAAAAGGGAAAAGCCAACCCCGCTAAATCTGCGCCTAAAGCGACCGCTTTAGCTACTTCTAAGCCATTACGCAACCCTCCAGAAGCAATTAAAGGAATATCAGCAACAGCATTATTAATCTCAACGATACAATCAGCAGTGGGAATACCCCAGTCAGCAAACGTTTTACCTAACCTGCGCTGTAAAGAATTTTCGGCTCGTTCACTCTCCACCTTCGCCCAAGATGTACCGCCAGCACCAGCTACATCAATCGCACTAACTCCTGCATCGATCAGCTTTTGCGCCATAATAGCAGATATCCCATTACCCACTTCCTTGGCAATTACAGGTACAGAAATAGCATGACAAAGCTGATTAATTTTAGCTAGTAAGCCTTTAAAATTCACATCTCCTCGTGGTTGAATACACTCTTGTAAGGGATTAAGATGCAAAATCAAAGCATCAGCTTCTAAAATTTCTACTACCTTCAAACACTGTTCCAAACCATAAGTATAATTAAGCTGCACTGCTCCTAGGTTAGCAAATAGAAGCGCATCAGGTGCAATCTTCCGAATTGCAAAACTAGCTGCTGTTTCAGGCTTTTCTACAGCTACTCTTTGAGAACCCACACCCATAGCTAAACGATGATTTTGGGCTGCTTCTGCAAGACGATAATTAATTAACTTAGCTTGTTCTGTTCCCCCAGTCATCGAAGAAATTAATAAAGGGAAATTTAGTTTTTTATTGAGAAAAGTAGTAGTTAGATCGACATCTTGCAGATGGATTTCTGGTAAACAAGCATGGCTAAAACGATACTTATCAAAACCATTAGTTAACCTATTAAACTGTACATCTTCTTCTAAACATATTCTAAGATGATCTGCTTTGCGAGTTTGCGTATTATTATTATGAATTTGAGTCATCTTCAAAAAGGATGAATTATAAATTATGAATTATCAAGGAAGAAGGATTTAGGAAATAGCAATTAGCTATTAATAACTAACTACAGACGTTCCGTCGGAACGTCTCTTCTAACCACTAACTACTAGCTTATTTTGCTAATTCTGCTTCAATATCGCTGATTAACTGAGAATCATTAGGAGCAACACCACTTTGATAACGAGCTACTACTTCCCCTTGTTTATTAATCAGAAACTTTTCAAAATTCCAAGCCACATCCCCCGTAGGTTCAACGGCAGTGGTTAAAGTCTGATATAAAGGATGTTGATCGCCACCCTTAGCGTGAACTTTATCAAACAGATCGAAAGTAACTCCATAATTAGTTTCACCAAATTGTGCAATCTCAGAATTAGTACCAGGTTCTTGTGCGCCAAAATCATTACAAGGAAAACCTAAAACTGCTAAACCTTGGTTACCGTATTTTTTATTCAAGGCTTCTAAACCTGAATATTGAGGAGTGTAACCACATTGAGAAGCCACATTAACAATCAATAAGACTTTTCCCGCATAATCAGCAAGCTTTTTATCTGCGCCGTCAATAGTTTTGACTGCAATATCGGATACATTAGTACTCATGTTTCTTCAATAGGTAAATTTACTAAATATGCCAGATCGTACTTTATCATCTCTTCCTGACTGCGAATACTTACAAATAGATCGGTTGACGGTAAAAATTTATAATTCGTCAACAGAGTTAACTAAAGGTGCTGTCAGATTGGCTCAAAGCTATCTAGAGACTTTGCTGACTACTCAAGAGACAGTGAGTATAGTCTTAGCTACGGGTAATTCCCAACTACACTTTCTGGACTTGCTTGTCACCATACCCACAATAGATTGGTCACGTATAATTTTGTATCATTTAGATGAATATCTGGGTATTGCAGCAGAACATCCAGGGAGTTTTCGTTATTACCTTAAGGAAAAAGTAGGTAGCAAAATTACCCCTCGTCGATTTTATTTTATAGAAGGGGATGCACTTCAACCTTTGGCAGAATGTCGCCGTTATAGTAAGTTGTTACAGCAACAACCGATTGATTTGTGTCTTTTAGGTATCGGAGATAATGGACATATAGCTTTTAATGAGCCTGGTGTGGCAGATTTTAAAGATCCTGATGTAATTAAGTTAGTTAAGCTGGAAACAAAAACTCGTCAACAGCAAGTTAATGGGGGTTATTTTTCCAATCTCAATGCTGTGCCTCAATATGCCTATACTTTAACGATTCCTACTATTTGTAATGCTAAGAAAATCTTTTGTCTAGCACCAGGAAAGCATAAAGTAGACGTTGTCAAAAAAACTTTAAATGAAGCAATAAGTACTAATTTTCCTGCAACTATTTTACGCACTCAACCACAAGCTATTTTATTTTGCGATCGCAACGCGCCTCGCCAACAGCGAGATCGCTTTTTTAGCGGAGTATAGTGCGTTCTCATATCTTTAAAGTAATTAGTTTAACCATTTTTTCCTAATTTTACATGAGAAAAAAAACAGGTCGAACCAAAAATAATAGTTTCTATTTTTAAGCTTAACTAAAAATCTCGTAAAAAAAGCAAAATTATTATTATAAGTAAAATGAAACATTATCCTTCTATTAGACAATCACGGAAATCTTTTAAAGCTTATGTATTTGATAAGCTTGATGGTTCTAATTTACGTTTTAGTTGGGATATTCGCCAAGGCTGGTATGAATACGCTACCAGAACTCGCCCATTACCAACAAATCATAAACTATATAAAATTGGCTATGAATATTTTGCTAATGTTTATGCTGATTCTATCGTGACTATTGTCACACAAAAAGGATGGAAACGTTTAGATGCTTTCTGTGAATTTTATGGAGATAATAGTTTTGCAGGAAGACACGATATTTCCGAACAGCAAAAAGTAACATTGATCGATCTTGCTCCTAATACTAGAGGTTTTTTAAAACCAGAAGAATTTCTCGATTTATTTTCTGCACTTCCTCTTCCTGCATATTTAGGACAAGTTGAGTGGAATGAAGATTATGCAGAAGCTGTTCGTAAAGGATTAATTGAAGGTATTACTTGTGAAGGAGTAGTGGCTAAATCTGCGACTAAGCAACGCATGGCAAAAGCAAAAACTCAAGCTTGGATAGATCGAGTAATGAAAGAATTTGGGGACGTAGAAGGGGCAAAAATTATTAAAAGTTAGCTATTTAAAACAGAGCATGATATATAATTACTACATTATATTATTTATGAAATTACAGTATGATTATGAACTATTTTTATTTGCGATCGCAAATATTATGTGAATCTTTAACTAACCTTTGATTCCATTAACATAAGCTTTCGTTAATTCATTATTAGGAGCGTTAAAAAACTGTTCTGCTGGAGCAAATTCGATCAGTCTTCCGCAACCTTTATCGACCCAAAATAAAGCGGTATAATCGGCTATTCGTTTTGCTTGGGCTAAATTATGGGTTACGATAATAATAGTGTAATTATATTTTTGCCGTAAACGAAGGATTAAATCTTCCACAATTCCGCTAGAAATTGGATCTAAGGCACTACAGGGTTCATCCATTAAAAGAATTTCTGGTTGCAATGCTAAGGTACGAGCAATACAAAGTCTTTGTTTTTGTCCCCCAGAAAGAGTTAGAGCATTATCTTGCAGACGATCTTTGACTTCTGACCACAAACCGACATCTTTTAATACTTGTTCCACTATATTGTGCCGTTGCTGGGAGTCTTTAACACCATGTTCTTTTAAAGGAAAGGTAATATTTTTCTTGATAGACATAGGAAACGGGTTTGGTTTCTGGAAAATCGTGCCAATGCGTCTACGTAAAGCAGTAGTATTGGCTTTCGGACTGAGTATATTTAATGTCCCTAACTGAATATGCCCTGATACCGTACAACCAGGAATTAGATCGCTGAGACGATTCAGACAAATTAAAAAACTACTTTTACCACAACCAGAAGCCCCTACTATGGCAGTAATAGAATTCTGCGGAATCGATAGAGTAACATCTTTAAAAGCAGGTTTTTGATTGTAAAACAAACTCAACTGATGAATTTGCATCAAAGGCTGAATTTCAGCAATTTTATGCCGATCGAGATTATTGTGAATTGATTTAGTCATAAAGTCTTTGTCTCCTAAACTTTTAACGTCTTGCTATATTTGCCAGATAGATAACTAGCGATCGCGTTTATCAATAATAAAATTAAAATTAAAACTAAAGCCGAACCATAAGCGTTAGCATCTCCTCCTGTTACGTTCATAGAAAGATCGAAAATGTGAATTGACAAACTACGCCCCGAATCAAGTAAAGAAGTAGGCATTCGATCTACATAACCACTGGTAAAAATGAGGGCTGCGGTTTCGGCGATCGCTCTACCAATACCTAAAACCAAACCGACTAATAATCCTGGGGTGGCTGCGGGTAACAGCAAATGCCATAGTGTACTGGTGCGAGATATGCCCAAAGATGCCGAACTTAAGCGATATTCCTGGGGTACTGCACTCAATCCAGTTTCGGTGGCACGAATTAAAATCGGCAATACCATACAGGCTAAGGTTAAACCACCAGACAGAATCGAGAAACCTAAGCCCAGAGTTTTAGCAAAAAAGGCATTACCAAACAAGCCAAAAACAATAGAAGGAACTCCCGCTAACACATCCAAACTACGACGAACTAATCTGCCAAACCAATTATGATTGGGGGTAAATTCTGCTAATAAAATGGCTGTACCAATACCAATTGGTAGGGAAACCGCTAAACACACTCCTAATATTAGTAAAGTAGAAACCAAAATAGGTGCAATACCCCCTTGTCTTCCTGTATCTAGAGGGGCGGTAGTTAAAAAAGCCCAATTAAGCTGTCCGATACCACCACGAATAATATCCCCCAATATCCAAATAAATAGGCTTGTAACAATTAAAGGTACTAACCAGAAAAAGAGACTAATTACTTTATCTAACCCGTACTGATTTTGACGTATCATCTTAAGTCCGCTTAAATTCATTAAAGACAAGGTTTTACTGACATCTTTGTACTTCAAGCTCAAAACCGCCTAACACTTTAGTTTCAGGCTCATACAATAAAATAAGTCGGCTGGGATTTTAGTTCCCTTGAGAGGACTTAATACTATGAGCCAGATATGAGCCACAGATTAAAATCTGTGGCGGTCATTGATACTCATGCAGGATATCAATTATCACGAAGCCTCTCGATCTACTAATTCTGCTGCGATCGCTAAGACTATAATAACACCCAGTAACAATAATCCACTGACAAATAAAGCAGAACGATGATTATCTAGGGCATAAGCCATTTCTAAGGCTATATTGGCAGTGAGAGTCCGAACTGGATCAAAAATACTATCAGGAGTTTGCACCACGTTACCACAAACCATTAATACTGCCATAGTCTCTCCGATCGCTCTGCCTGTTTCTAAAATTACTCCTGTAAACAATCCTGACTTAGCCGAAGGAATCACAATCTGCCAAATAGTACCCCAGGAGGATAACCCCATCGCTGCTGCACCCATGAGATATTCTGGAGGAACTTTGGCAAAGCTAGCATCGGCAACTAGGGTAATCGTGGGTAAAATCATTAAAGTTAATACGGCAATTCCTGCTAAGAGACTTGTTCCTGGGGGATGAAGACGATTAATTAACGGTACTAACACTACTAGACCCCAAAAGCCATAAACTACCGAAGGAATACCTGCTAATAGTTCAATCAAACGGCGATAAAGACTTGCAATAGGCATCGGCGCATAATAATGACAGAAAAGCGCAGAAACAATTCCCAAAGGGGTAGCCAGCAGCACCGCACCCATCATAGTTAATCCTGTACCCCAGATCATCGGCACTAAATTATAGGACTTTTCCCCAGGATTCCAAGAATCATCGCGAAAAAATGCAGTGATTCCTACCTCTTCCAACACTGGTAAAGCTTCCCTCAGCAAAAAGCCTAAAATCAACAAGATAACGATTCCAGCGATCGCGCTTAACCCTCTAAGCAACCAAACTAATAAGAAATCTTTACGGTACTTGAACCAGTTTCTGAGGGGAAATAGGGACAAAGTTTTGGGCTTCCACAAGGTCATGAACGTTCTCTGATTGGGCAAATTCAATAAATTCTTTGGTTAATCCTGATGGTGTTTCTTTAGTGACTAAAGTTAGAGGACGAGAAAGGGGAAAAGAGCCATCTTGTAAGGTTTCCGTACTGGCTTCTACTCCTCCTACTGATAACAGCTTTAAAGGTACACCTGCGCTAATATCTCTTTCTGCTGCACCAATAGAAACATATCCAATAGCATTTTGATTCCCCGAAACAGTTTTAATACCTTGTTGATTATCGCCAATAATTACATCAGCTTGAATTTGGGAATTAGTTAATTGAAAGTATTTTAAAAATAGTTCTAAAGTAGAACGCCCTTCGGCTTTATTTACTACTGTAATCGGAGCGTCTTCTCCGCCCACTTCTTGCCAATTATTAATCTTCCCTTGATAAATATCTACTACTTGTTGATTGCTGAGGCTTTGCACGGGGTTACTACTTTCTAAAATAATCCCAATCCCATCTTGGGCGATCGCATAACTCTGGAACTGCTCTGTTTCTGAATCCTTCAAAGCCCTGGAAATCATGCCAATATCCGCTAAACCTTGAGTTGCATCCGCTAAACCACGAGAAGAACCCCCTGTTTGCACATCTATTCTTACTCCTGGGTGTTCTGCTTCAAATTTTTTAGCAATCTCACTAGCTAAAGGCGCAACAGTACTTGAACCAGTGAGAGTTAATTTGTTTGATTCGAGGTTAGCAGAATTTTGATTGCAAGCAGATAAACCCCATCCCACAGATAAACTTAGAGCTAGTAAAGTAAGGAATTGCTGTCTCATTAATTTTAAGCTTTTAATGTTTTCTTAACCGCTTATTAAACTGCTCTTTGCTTAATTTTTTCTGAGAAATTAATAATAAATTCATGATGGAAAATACATCAAGATAGTTTGATTTATTAATTGACAATTATTTAATCTGGTCTATCGTAAGATAGGCATTGCCAGCCTGACAAATTAACAATCTTAATTTTTTCTAGAATAGTAATAGTAATAGATTTTACTTTACTTATTAATCAATGAAATTTTTAGAAAGTGTCCGAATGTCAGTGTCTACTCTCACTGCTCATAAAATGCGTAGCAGCCTAACTATGTTGGGTATTATTATTGGGAATGCTTCGGTTATTGGGATGGTAGGTATTGGACAAGCAGCACAAAAACTAGCAGAAGATCAGTTTGCTTCTTTGGGACCCAATGTTTTGTTTATTGTACCTGGTTCAGATGAAGAAAGAAGAACCACTTTTAACTTACCAAAAACCTTAGTACTAGAAGATGCAGAAGCTATTGCCGAGCAAGTACCTACCGTTAACGAAGTAGCCCCCCAGATTAATTCTAATCAATTAATTACTTATCGCGATCGCAATTCTAATGAATTAGTTGTAGGCGCAACTCCTACTTTTTTATCTGTCAGAAGTTTTGTTATTGATAAAGGGAGATTTATTAATGATGTCGATCTTAAAAGAAACAATCGTGTGATTGTTTTAGGACCTGAAATTGCTGATAAACTTTTTCCCCAACAAGATGCTTTAGGAGAACAAATTAGAGTTAAAAATATTAGTTTTGAAGTCATCGGTATCATGGAAGCTAAAGGCTCTTTTTTAGGTACTAATCAAGATACCAGCGTTTATATCCCCATAACTACTATGGCAAATCAACTAGTAGGTGATACATCGCCTTTTGGTACTCAGGTTAACTTTATTTCTGTAACTGCTAGAGATGAAAATAGTATTAGGGCTGCTAGCTTTCAGATAGAAAACTTATTAAGATTACGTCACAAAATAGTAGACCGCAATGACTTTACCGTCCGTAGTCAAAAGGATGTTCTCGAGATTGTGGGAACTGTCACTGATGGTTTAACTATTTTACTAGCAGCTATTGCAGGAATTTCTCTGTTAGTAGGGGGTATTGGGGTGATGAATATTATGTTAGTTTCTGTTACCGAACGTACTCAAGAAATTGGTTTACGTAAAGCTATTGGCGCACAAGAAGAGGACATTTTAACTCAGTTTTTAATCGAGGCGACAATTTTATCCGCATTAGGGGGAGTGATTGGTACAGGCATTGGTGTAAGCACTATTATGTTAGTGGGTGCAGTTTCTCCTCTAACGGCTGCTATCTCCCCTGTCGCCATTATGGTTGCGGTTACTGTTTCAGGAGGTATTGGATTATCTTTTGGCGTTTTACCCGCAAAAAGGGCTGCTAAACTAGACCCTATTGTGGCATTGAGAAGTGCTTGATATCGGTAATCAGTAATCAAAAATTAACCACTAACAACGAGCAACCAGCAACCAGCTATTAAAAATTAATCACTAATAACGACGAGCTACTAACCACAACTAAATTACAGCAATACACTCAATTTCCACTAAAACATCTTTTGGTAAGCGAGACACTTCCACACAAGCGCGGGCGGGTGCGGTGGCTTCCTCAAAATATTCGGCGTAAACCTGGTTAACTGTGGCAAAATCAGCTAAATTAGTCAGAAAAACGCTAGTTTTAACTACATTAGACCAATCAGCACCAGCTTCTTTTAGTATGGCTGCAATATTACCCATGACTTGTTTAGTTTGAGCTACCACATCCCCCGTACCTACTATTTCTCCAGTTTCGGGATTAAGGGCAATTTGTCCAGCTAAAAACACCATCGTACCAGAAGTTGCGATCGCTTGATTATAAGGACCTACTGGTGCTGGTGCTTTATCGGTACGAATAATTTTTTTTTCAATCATAAGTCACTGAATGTGGTTGATTTTGTTCGTCAGGTTCGAGATGGTGGCGACCATTATGTACTATAGCTAACATCTGACTCAGTTTTACTTCCAAATCATTTAAGACTGTGTCAGCATAACGATCGGCATCCTTTTGGATTGCCTCATATTCTATGGTTGCCATTTCTCGCCATTGCTCAATTTCTGCATAAGTGGCTTGACGTAGTTGTTCGCATTCTTGCTGAGTCTGAAACTTAATTTTATTGGCTTCTAATTCTGTCTGGCGCAATAGGGTTGATTCTTGTAAAAGTCGATCTGCCTCTGCCTGGGCGGATTTTACTACCTCTTGAGCTTGATTGCTTGCCTGTTCGATAATAGCTTGTCTCTGTTGCAATATCTCAATAGAAATAGCCAATGCCTGGGGTAAATTCTGCTTAATAGATTTAATATGCTCGATAATTACCCCACCATCAACAATTATCAAGCTACTTAAAGGTACATGAACTCCTTCTAAGATAAAATTTTCGAGAATATCTAGCTCTTGTTGAATATTAGAATCAGATTGATATGCAGTCAATACTGGCTCTTCTGCAACTGAATCATGCTTTTGCGCAGCATTATCTGTAGAATTATCTTGATACAACATTAATGTACAAAATTTCCTAAAAATTATTAATAAATAGCTAAGTTTTGCTTACGTATATTATACTTACGTATATCTTATGTATTATATATATCTGTTATATTTATTTGGACTATACTTAAGCGCAGAAGACACAGACTGTCACGATCTCCAAGAAGAGTCACACAAAATTTTAACTATTGTTACAAGTCTTTAAAAAATACAACATAATTAACCTATAAAATTACTGCTTGTTATTATAGTGCGTATAAATATCTTGAGCAATATTTTCAGGTACTAAATGCTCAATAGCACCACCAAACTGGGCAATTTCTTTAACCACACTACTACTCAGAAAACTATATTCTTTCGCTGTGGCCAGAAAAACCGTTTCAATTTCAGCCCATAAGGTTTCATTGGTATGAGCCATCTGTAATTCTTTTTCAAAATCCGATAATACTCTTAAACCTCTTAATAATACTTTTGCCTCTCTTAGCTTGGCATATTCGACAGTTAAGCCCACAAAGCTATCTACTTCAACACTAGACAAATCAGCAGTACAGCTTTCAATTTGTTCGATTCTCTTGGCAACGGTGAATAAAGGCTGCTTACTGGGGTTAGAAAGTACGGCTACAATTACTCGATCGAAGAGTTGATTGCCTCTTCTAATAATATCAAGATGACCCAAAGTAATCGGATCGAAACTACCTGGATAAATAGCAATTGTCGGATTAGTAGTCATAATTATTCTGTTTAATCTCCTTGTATTGTATTGGTAAAGGAGACAAGAAGATTTTAGAGAATAACTTGATTTTTTTCTGGAGGACGAGGACGGCTTCTTTTCTTGTACTGAGATTTTGATTTTGCTAAATCGCGATCGCTATTATACACATCAAGGTGTAAAAATTGATTGGCGTTATTGGCAGCCGTTTTGAGTATTGTACCCACAGCTTGGATATTACGACCACCACGACCAAATACTTTTCCTTTATCTGCCGTATCAAAAGCCACCCTCAACCACACCTTACTACTGCTGGTTAGATGTTCACAGTCTATGTGCAAAGACTCTGTTTCTTCGAGGAAAGGCTCTATGAGAAATTTTACCAGCCCTACATAATCAGGGCTGGAAACTTCTTGACTAGCAGATTTATCTATCTCTCTAGGCATTAACTTGTTCAAATACTTTGGCTTTTGTAAGAATATTTCGTACTGTATCAGATGGTTGCGCTCCATGCTTTAGCCTAGCAACGATCGCAGGAACATTTAATCTAGTTTCATCAGTTCTCGGATTATAGTAACCTAACTCTTCAATAGGACGACCATCACGACGCTTTTTGCTTTCGATAGCTACGATACGGTAGCTGTGTTCTCTTTTCTTACCAAACTTTTTTAGACGCAGTTTTATCATATTAACTCGAAATTCTCCTTTAAAATTGTAGTCTATTTATCGCAAATTCCACAATTATACATTTTTTATCCTAGTTTTATTTTGTAGTTTTGTTAGGTATCCAAAACTTGCACTGCATATAATCATGGTTTTGTAACGTAGATAAATAATTACTTAATTACTATCCATAGATTCTGATTTGATTTATGCTGAAATTTTATAAGGCTCTTGCTGCTATTAGTTTGCTGTTACTATTTTTCTCCTGTGGTAAAAGCGATCGCTCGACAACTTCTGTAACGGCACAAAGCGATTTTATAGTATCAGGTAGTGACTACTCAAGCAAAAACCAAGAAGCAAATATTCTGCCCTACGATCCTGCAATTAAAAACTTTCTTATACCTCCAGAAATTGCCGTTATGCAAGCTACTATCAACGCTGGAGGTAATTCTTTTAATGAAGTAGCAGCTTTAATTGACACCAATACCAACAAAGTAATACAAAGTATCTCTAGTACAGAGGGTTGTTCCGCTAATATTGTTGATTATCAGCATCCTAGAAAAACTTATGGCAAGAGAGTACTAAGTGACAGCGCAACATACTATAGTAATCTCCAAATAGAAATCATAATTTCCTTTGCAGAAATGAATAACGTTCAACAAAGGATCGAGCAAATAAATAATTGTTGGCAAGCTATTTCCACGTCAAAACTGGAAGCCCAAGAAAAAGATAGTACTATTAGCCTTACTTTATCTGATGTTATCCCCACGATTGAAAATGTCGATAGATATAGAAAGCAATTATTAGAGACTAAATTTGACACCTTAAAAGAAGTAGCTAATCTATCAGAAACTCCATCTCAGTTTAATGCTTCTGATACTAAATGTACTAGTAAAGGAGATGTCAAAGTAGTCAAACGCAGTCTTAGCAACATCGAGCTAGATGTTGATTTTAATTGTCTGCAATTTAATAGATAATCTTCAATGTATACACTGGCTAAAAATAAATTATCCTTTTGTTACACTTTTTAATATAATGAGACTAACAAATAAAATTTAAGTATTTTAACTCATCATGATAGCGGATCACTTTCCTTGGCTCACCGCGATTATTCTTTTACCCCTCATTGCTTCTTTAGCAATTCCTTTCATCCCCGCAAAGGAAGGTAAAGGGGTACGCACCTATGCATTGGGTGTCGGTATTATAGACTTTGTTTTAATGTGCTATTTCTTTTGGAATAATTACGATGCAAGTAACTCTGAGTTTCAATTAGTCGAAAAATATTCCTGGCTGCCTCAATTAGGTATAGAGTGGGCGGTTTCTGTAGATGGTATATCTTTACCTTTAGTATTATTAGCAGGATTTGTTACTACTTTAGCGATTCTTTCAGCTTGGCAAGTAGATAGAAAACCTCGTTTATTTTATTTCTTAATGTTGCTTTTGTACTCTGCTCAAATCGGGGTATTTGTAGCGCAAGATATATTTTTGCTCTTTATTATGTGGGAATTGGAACTAGTACCAGTTTACCTGCTAGTTTCTATATGGGGTGGTGCAAAGCGTCGTTATGCAGCGACTAAGTTTTTACTTTACACCGCAGCAGCTTCTATATTTATCCTCGTAGCAGGATTGGGTATGGCTCTGTATGGAGACAATATTACTTTTGATATTGCTGCTTTAGCTAATAAAGACTTCCCTCTAAGCTTACAGCTACCTCTTTATGCAGGATTGTTAATTGCTTTTGGTGTTAAGTTGGCAATCTTCCCTTTACATACCTGGCTTCCTGACGCTCATGGTGAAGCTTCTGCTCCAGTATCGATGATCTTAGCTGGCGTGTTACTTAAAATGGGTGGTTATGGTTTAATTCGTCTTAATTTAGAGCTTTTGCCCGATGCTCATGTTTATTTTGCTCCTGTTTTAGTGGCTTTGGGTGTCATCAATATTATTTACGGCGCATTTAGCTCTTTTGGGCAATACAATATGAAGCGTCGCTTGGCTTATTCTTCTGTATCTCACATGGGATTTGTTTTACTGGGTATTGCTTCCTTTACTGATTTAGGAATTAGTGGTGCAATGCTACAGATGATATCCCACGGTTTAATTGCAGCAGTCTTGTTCTTCCTCACAGGGGTAACTTACGATCGTACTCATACCTTGTTTATGGATAAGATGGACAACATTGGTCAAGCAATGCCGAAAGTATTTGCTTTATTCACTGCGGGCGCAATGGCTTCTTTAGCACTTCCTGGAATGAGTGGTTTTGCTAGTGAGTTAGCTGTCTTTGTCGGTTTTACCAACAGTGATATTTATAGCTCTACTTTCCGTACAGTGACAGTTTTCTTAGCTGCGGTAGGTTTAATTCTCACCCCTATCTATTTACTCTCTATGTTGAGAGAAGTCTTCTTCCATTCTGATATTATTCCTTTGTGTGACATTGGGGATGCAGGAGTAAAAAACAAGGAAAATGAAGGTGCGGTTTGCTTTGGGAATAGCTGTGTTTTACCTGCGGATGCTAAGTTTGATGATGCCAATCCCAGGGAAATCTTTATCGCTTTATGTTTCTTGGTGATGATTATTGGTGTGGGAATTTATCCTAAGTTAGCAACCCAAATTTATGATGTGAAAACCGTGGCGTTAAATGCAGAGATACGTCAAACTTATACAGAAGTAGCTCAAGCAAAAACCTTGCAATCTGAGGTTGCTACTGTGTTTGATATTTCTCAGTAAATAACCAGCAATTCTGGTGATGTTCAGAAAATTGTGGAGTGAGTCTATAGGAAAGGGTTAAACTAGATGATTTTCAACAATTACCATAATCTCTGACTTAACAAAATAAAGATATTTTTGGTTAAAGGAAAAAATAAGGGCTTTAGCTCCCACACAAATTAACGTTAAAATATCGTTTTAGTAGAGGAATGTATTATGTTATAGTACGTTCCTCTATAGTTTATACCCTAAAAATTACAGTAGATTAAGTGACTGTGTAGAAGTTACCAAACATTAGGCAAAAATTTCGTCCAATCTCTGATGGTTTTATTTATATTTCTCGCTACTTGAATATGAGGCTCATCGGCTTCAATCGGAATAATATTTGCTTTAATGCCCATGTTAAATTCTTCCACAACTAAATTAGCAGCTTCTAAACCTGTAACATAGGCTTTCTCTTGCGACCAAGAACCATGACGGGTTACTATCCAATCACCACTTAAATATAGATTGGGAATATCAGTTTTCACCGAAAGCAGGTATTGATAGCTACCAGGGAAAAAGTGAGTAACACCTTCTTTAACACGAATAACGCTACTATCGACTACTTGGGCTGCACTAAAAGTAGGTATACAAGTACTTACGTCACGATGTACTTTGTTAATAATTTGTTCATCTGTCATTGGTAACAGTTGGTTAGCATGATAAAAATCTGCTTCAATTACTGTATTGGGTTCATTTTGATATTCATCATGAAGATCGTTAAGATCGAAAAATGTCCAGCCAGTTGTGGCATCAAAGCCAAAGCAAGCATTAGAAGGTAAGGGGATATTAATTTTGCGATCAAACCAGAGACGAGTAGCTAAAACATCAATCCCTTTAAGGTTAGCTAAGTTACGGAATTGGGCATAGTTATTTAAATTGCTGCTGCTTTCGACAATCTTTTTCATCCCCGTGATACTCACCCCAGAGATAATTGCATCCGCAGCAAAGAATTCATCACCACATTTAACCCCTATAGTTTTTCCCGTCTTGTCAACGACAATATCGCTCACTCGTTTATTGGTTAGTACTTTACCACCAGCTTTTTCTATTTTCGCAATCCAAGGTTTGAAGATTTTTTCTCCCACAGTACCGCGACACCACACTACATCAAAGTCGGGTTGATGAGCCAAGATAAAATAGTAAAGCATTCCCAAAGCTGCTGCTGCGGAACATTGTTCTCCAGGAGCGAATAAACCTACTAACAGCATTGGTTCAAAGGATTCTTTGTAGAGTCTTTCCGAAACCCCGTATTGTCTAAATAATTCCCTAGCGGTTATCTTATCATAACGTTGCCAAGCTTCATGGGAGTTATCAAAATCGATTATTGAGTACAGTAGAGGTAAAGCTGAAAGACGATCGCTTAAAGGTAGACGTTTAAATCTGGTATAAATAAATGTACCCAAAGGAGTTGGTAAACGGGGTTCATCCTGAAAAATGGGTGATTCTACTTCCAAACCCGCAGGGGAATATTGAGAAGATCTCGTAAAACGAGTAAAAGGCTCAATTCCTAGTTCCTTGACTTTACTAAAAATATTACGGTAGGGATACCAAAAACCGTGAATTCCTCCCTCAACAGATTTTCCCCCTGGAGTTTTCCAACCCGCTACTAAACCTCCTGGATATGGTGCTGCTTCGAGAAGAGTAACATCATAGCCCTGTTGAGCTAAATGAGATGTCGCTCCTAAACCTGCCCAACCTGCACCGATAACTATAACTTTTTTTTGTTCTGACATTTGTGACATTTTTATTAGGGAGTTGCTGACTTGAATCAGCTTGATTCAGAAACGCATTTATTTGTAGCTCCTGAACCCGATATCCAAGATTCATCACTAAATACTTAATATAAAGTGAAGTTACTTACCGTCAATTCCCATAACCATTATCTGCTGGAAGGTTGGGCTGTTTGGCTGCTGCTACGGCTAATTCGTCACATCTTTCATTTTCGGGTATTCCTGCATGACCTTTGACCCAGACAAAGTCTACCTGATGTTGTTGACATAAATCGAGTATTTCTTGCCAAAGATCGGGATTTTTAGCTTTATCTTTTTTATTGCGTTTCCAACCGTTTGCTTGCCATTTTTTTGCCCAACCCTTAGTGACTGCATCTACTAAGTATTTAGAGTCACTATGGAGAGTTACAGTACAGTCTTCTTTAAGGGATTTTAAAGCTGCGATCGCTGCCATCATTTCCATGCGATTATTAGTTGTTAGTTTGTAACCACCAGAAATTTCTTGGCGATGCCCATTATAAATTAGTACTGCGCCATAACCCCCCGCGCCAGGATTACCAGTGCAAGCACCATCAGTATAGATTGTGACTTCTTTTGACATTTAATAATTTAATTGTTTGCGATAAAGTTGGCGAATTACTCTTAATACTGGTTTAAATATAGAAGCAACATTATTATTATTAGGATCGAGAGTCTGTAACTGAGTTAATAGTTTAGCCTCTTCTTCAGCGATATCGCCATCTATATAAACTAAACCTGCGATTTCAGCTAAAAGATTTTGATAAACTTCTTCTGTTGGCTTACTTCCTAAATATTCACTTAACCATTGATAGCATTGCTCGGAATCAATTGGTTGAGTTGTCGATAATAAAGATTGAATTTCTGAATCTTCTAGTAAGTTTTTATCCTTAGCTAATTTATTAAGATAAGTTTTTTCTTCAGCTTGAAATTCGCCATCAATCCAAGCTGCTGCTACTAAAATCTTAAATAGTTGTTGGTTGTTGCGGATAGTGGATCGTACCATAATTATTTGCAACCTCTAATAGGATAATAAAGATATTTGGGATCAAAAATTTTTAGTCTAATCTCAATGTTGGATTTTTTGGAAAAAACTATCTATAAAATTAATATAAGAAAGTCTGAATAAGATATCAAAAATTTTCTCAGTATTATATACAATTCGTAATTTAACTTATTGCTATTTTTTTGAAAACTTATGAATCAAATAACTTATCTTAAGATTGGTCAATTAGCTAAAGAAACAGGTCTTTCTGTGGGGACTTTGCGTTACTATAGTGATTTAAAGTTATTGCAACCGAGCAAAAGAGGAAGTAATGGCTATCGCTACTACAGTTTAGATGCGAAGGAACAGGTGCAGTTTATCAAAAAAGCTCAAGCACTGGGATTTACTTTAGAAGAAATTAAGCAAATTCTAGATGTAAGAGATCGAGGAGAAAAACCGTGTAATCTGGTACAAAGCTTATTAAACCGTAAAATAGAGCAGATAGACAGCAACATTCAGCAAATGACGCTGTTTAAAGCAGAGTTAGAACAATATCGTCTTCTTTGGGCAAGTAACCCTCATCTTGAAGCTAAACCACAAGAAGTCTGTCCTTTGATTTCAACAGTTACCTTGCATAATTAGAGAATTCCGTTTGAAACAAATAATTATTCTTTGTTACTAATTGTTCAAAGTATAGTTTTTATCTTAAGTTTTCCTGAGTATCACAAAAAGTACTGAAACAATAAAGCTATAACTTCTCAAGAGATATCTAATGAGCGAACAACTCTATCAACGGATTGGAGAATTTTACGATGCTTCTAGCGCACTGTGGGAAAAAATCTGGGGAGAGCATATGCATCACGGCTATTATGGTCGCAATGGTAAGTATAAAATTGAGCGTCGTCAAGCACAGATCGAACTAATTGAAGAGTTATTATCGTGGGGAGGGGTAACTACTAAAAATGCGCCTCAAAATATTCTTGATGTCGGTTGCGGTATTGGAGGTAGTAGTATTTATTTAGCAGATAAATTTACTGCTGATGTTACTGGCATCACTTTGTCTGGTGTGCAAGCATCTAGAGCTAAAGAAAGAGCGATTGATGCAGGAATAGAAGAGAAGATTGATTTTCAAGTCGCTAATGCGCTATCTATGCCTTTTGCTGATAATTCTTTTGATTTAGTTTGGTCATTAGAAAGTGGTGAACATATGCCAGATAAAGCACAATTTTTAACGGAATGTTATCGAGTTTTAAAACCAGGAGGAAAGTTAATTTTAGCTACTTGGTGTCATCGAGAAACTGAGATGAGTGGTGATTTGACTACCAGCGAAATTAGACATCTTAAAGAGATTTATCGAGTATATTGTTTACCTTATGTTATTGCTTTATCCGAGTATATAGCGATCGCAGATCGATGTGGTTTTAATAATATTAAGTCGGATGATTGGTCAATTTCAGTTGCTCCTTTTTGGAATGTTGTAATTGATTCTGCTTTCGATCTAGAAGCAGTTACAGGATTGGTTAAAGCAGGTTGGAAAACTATTGAGTCTGCTTTATCTTTGGGTTTAATGAGTCAGGGTTATAGCCAAGGATTGATTCGCTACGGCTTACTTTATGCTACTAAATAGAATATTGAATTATAAACATCAGTTTTAATTGTTATGGAGATTGATAGCGTCCATTTTTATGTTACTGATGCAACAAATACAAGTAATTGGTTTATCAATTGTTTAGGCTTTAAATTAGTTGATAGTTATAGAGATGATGATTCTCTAACTATTGCGATCGCCAATAAATCAATTTTCTTAGTAATTTCTTCTCCTATTAATAACCATGGTGTTGTAGCTCATTATTTAGCTTCCCACGCGGAAGGAATTGTTGATATTGCTTTTCGGGTAAATCAGCTACAGCCAATCGTTAATAATGCTCAACACAGTGGCATAAAAATTTTACAACCAATTCAACAACTAGAAAAAATCAAATATGCTTGCTTTGCAGGATGGAATTGTTTACAACACACTGTTATAGAGTCTTTGCATCCTAGTAATTGTTATCGGTTACCCAATAGTAAATTAAGAAGGATCAGGGCTATAAATCGCTTTTCTAATGCTACATTTACATTTACAGATATCGATCATATTGTGCTAAATGTAGGGCAAGGAAAATTAGATCAAGCTGTTGCTTATTACCAATCTCTTTTAAATTTTCAGATTCAACAAACATTTCAGATTAACACTAAGCGATCTGGTTTATCTAGTCAGGCATTAATTGATACAGTGGGTAAAGTGCAGTTTAATATTAATGAACCAACTACTACTAATTCTCAAATACAAGAATTTATCGATCTTAATGGTGGTGCGGGGATTCAACATTTAGCTTTAAAATCGGCAAATTTGATTCAAGATGTGGCAAAAATGCGCTCTCTTGGAGTTCCTTTTTTACCCATTCCCTTAGCTTATTACACCCATCTTAAACAACGCTTAAAACGCGATTTAATTCAGTTCTCAGTTAGAGAATTACAGTCTATTATTGAGCAATCAATATTAATTGATTGGCATCACCGCAAATCAAATTCTTTACTCATGCAACTATTTACACAACCAATACTAAAGCAACCTACTTTCTTTTTAGAATTTATTGAACGCAGACAACAAGCAAAGGGTTTTGGTGAAGGAAATTTTAATGCTCTCTTTGCAGCAGTTGAACAATCATCAATAAATAATTAAGTAGCTCCACTTTATTAACAAAAGAAAGCTTAAAGCTCTAAGTTCCAAAAACCAACTTGTTCGCGCTGCTCCCACGCCTCCTTACGTTTGTTCTAGGTAGAAGCGATCGCCATAATGTCTGCCCAGTGAGACCATAGGAAGAAATGACCTTCTTGGGGATAGATATGTAGCTGACTATTTGGCAGTTGACTATGTTTGTATTCGGCAAATGAATAGGGAGCAGAAATATCATCAGTGCCGTGGAACAATTGAATCGGAAAGGTAATCTCCCCTATGTCAAAGCCCCAATCTTGATAGCGCAGTAGTGCATCGTAGGCTGGTCCCTCACTGCCCTGATGAAATGACTCACGCACAGTTTGTACCAAGAAATTGGCAGCCTCTGGAGCCGACAAAACGGCGCGGTCGGCTTCGCAAAAGTACTGGGACTGATTTAAAAAATGGATGAAGATGGCTGGGGGAAATACCTTCGCTACCAGACCCACAAGCGTGAATGTAAACTTAAATAGCAGGGGTATACGCTTCGGTTGATGGGGTTTGGGCAAGGGGATGCACCGTTCGACAAAAAAGCGATCGAGAGATGTCATTTGCGATCTCAACTCAGGGACGATGACAGGTGCCCATCCCCCCAGATCCAGGGCAAAATCCAACCGCTCTGGCAGCGCGTAGGCACAACTCAATACCGTTGCCCCACCCCCAGAGTGACCCATTACCCCAAAGGTTTTGAACCCCAAGCCATCGGCTAATTCGCAAATATCTTTGGTATAGTGCAGTAGGGTATATCCTGGTTTGAAATCGGACTGTCCCATGCCAGGGCGATCTAGGGCAATGATATGCCAGCGATTTTTCAATGCTGCTGCTTCTGCTGAGAAACCCTCTAGCCTAGAACCTGGGGAGCCGTGGAAGAAAAAGATCGGTCTCCCCTTCGGATCTCCCACACTTTGATAGGCAATTTGACGACCATCTTGTAGTGTGAAAAACTGGGGCATGCTGATATCCACCATAATGTGTTCCTTACCTTCAGGATGTTTTTAGTATGCTGCATGAGAAGGGCTGTCGTCTTACACAAACTTCAGGTGGTTTTATCTATTCCTGCTATCCTCCCCGAAATACTCCTGGCGTTACCCCAACCAATCGCTTAAAGTGCCGATTTAAATGGGCTTGATTGGCGAATCCTACGTTATAGGCTACCTCACCGATATTCAGATCCTGATGCTTGAGCAGTTGCTTAGCCCGCTCTACTCGCTGCTGAATCACGTATTGATGGGGGGCTATGCCCACCGATTGCTTAAACAAGTGAGAAAAGTAATGGGGGCTGAGTTGGAGTAAATTGGCCAGTTCCTTCAGCCCTAAGTCCCGATCTAAGTGCCCCTGAATGTAGTCCAGCACCAACTGGAGCTTCACCTTTGGCAGACCATCACGGTAGAACTGGGGCTTAGCAACACGAGTAGTGTAATGCTGCAACACATGAACCATCAGGGTGTGGGTGAGGGTTTCTGCATAGAGGCGATTGGCTTCCCCAATTTTCAGTAGCCCTTTAAGCCCCAAACCCAGTTGATACAGCAACGGGTCAGCTTGAGAGAACTGGGGAATGACTTCCACTTGGCTTGGGTCTTGAGCTTCATCGAACGCTGTTGCGAAATCGGGTGGCTCCAACACTAGGGTGAGGGCTTCTAGATCGGTATCCCACTCCACCCCGTAGCCTACAGCTGCTGGGACAATGACCGCGTCCCCTACTCGGGCCTCGTCCTGCCACTGCTTTCCGCCAAAGCACCGCACGACCTTGGGAGTTTTGGGTGCATTACACACGAAGGTAATGATATGCCAAGGGGTATAGATTTTCGGCATGGCTCCTGCACCTATACAACGGTATTCGAGCGCAATTCCTTGCCAGCCTAGGGGAGCACTCGATAGGCTAGGACGGTTAGAAAGGATGCGATCGCTCGCTTGACTGCTAGTAACTGCAATTGGAGATGCAGACATGTTGGGGAAATCTCCCTATCTTAAGAACCGATTTTGCATATTTTAACGTCAGTTCGGGTTAAGGATTATTTTTACCGTTGACCAGGGCTTCACCTTTCAAGTATTAGGCACTAATTAAAACTAGGCTTCAATAGCCTGAGATTCATCATAGGTAGGAAAGTCAGTATAACCCTCTTGCCCAAAAGAGTACCACACATCTTGTTCGGCAGGTGGATTAAGGGGTAAGTTTGACCCAAAGCGTTTTACTAGATCGGGATTACTAATAAAAGGTCTTCCAAAAGCAATCAAATCTCCATTGCCATCTGCGATCGCTTTTTCCGCAGTTTCTTGAGTGTAACCACAATTACCAATTAAAGCGCGATCGAATACTTCGCGAAATTCGGCTAAAGTCATTGGTTCTCCTAGTTCGTGAAACCCGAAAGCTAAACCATCGAGTAAATGAAGATATGCCAATCCATAGCTATTTAATTCTTTCGCTACATAGAGAAAAGTCTCCCGATAATCTGGTGAACCCATATCGTTGAAAACTCCATTGGGAGAAAGTCTCACTCCTACGCGATCTCTAGACCAAACAGTTAAAACTGCTTCCACAATTTCTTGAAGAAAACGAAAGCGATTCTCTAAACTACCGCTATAGCGATCGCTTCTTTGATTGGTTTTTGATTGCAAAAATTCATCAATTAAATAGCCATTGGCAGCGTGAATTTCTACCCCATCAAACCCAGCACTTTTAGCTCTTGCTGCTGCTTGACGGTAATCTTCAACAATTTGAGCTATTTCTGCGGTTTCTAAAGCTCTAGGCGTTTCGTGGGGCTGTGAGCCGTTAGGAGTATGAATATCATCTCCTGTAATTGCGATCGCCGAAGGGGCAACGGGAAGTTGATTATCGGGCTGAAAACTGCTGTGAGAAGCACGTCCAGTATGCCAAAGTTGTAGAAAAATTGGTGTTTGATGTTGATGAACTGCATCGACAATTTGTTTCCAGGCTTCAGCTTGTTCGTCGGTATAAATGCCAGGAGTATGTAACCAACCATTACCTTGGGGTGAAATAGTCGTAGCTTCGGTC
>NZ_LR213849.1 GCF_900659865.1 Hyella patelloides LEGE 07179 | reverse complement strand
TGGTTAATTGTTAATTACTGATTGTTGATTCAGAATTACCACGCCCTTCGGGCTGAAGTCAGGAGGATAGAGTCAGGAGTCAGGAGTTAGATCAAGCCCGAAGTTGGAGTATGCGCCTCGCCATTTTAGGCGAAGAGAAACAAAATATATTCAAGTATTGAATCCTCGCTCCTTCGCCTCAGAGGTAAAACGACTGACATCACGACTTCAGATTTCTGACTTCGTGAATACTTCATAATTCATCATTTATCCTTCATGGTTCATCCCCGATCCCCCAAACTATGCTATAACTATTTAAGTTTTGTAAACAAAGACTGTTTGTGACAATAAGGTAAAAAATTACTGCTTATCTAGGTTTTTTACTGGTTTTTCTGGCTAGAAACAGATGCATTATCTTTTTAGTTCGCTCAATCTTAGCAACTAAAGTGGTTTTGCTGTGCCTTTTAATAACAACACAACTCTATGACAACATTGATTCCCCTTCGTAAGTCTCCTCAGCTAGACTCAAATATTAAGCTGAGAGATATTATCAACACTCTACCGAAAGAAGTATTTGTTAAAGATGCTCGTAAAGCCTGGTTGACAGTAATTGTTAATCTTGCTTGTGTAACTGCTGGTTATTGGTTAATTGCAATTTCTCCCTGGTTTTTACTCCCCTTTGCCTGGATTTTCCTAGGGACAAGTTTAGCTGGTATGTTTGTAATCGGTCACGATTGTGGTCATCGTTCTTTTTCTAATCGTATTTGGGTAAATGACTTGGTAGGACATTTAATGTTTTTACCGACAATTTATCCTTATCATGCATGGCGCATTTTGCACAATCATCACCATAAGCATACCAACAAGTTGGAAGTAGATAACGCTTGGGATCCTTTTACCCCTGAAACCTACGATAGCTTTTCCCCTACTATGCAATGGTGGTATCGTCGCTTGAGAAGTCGTTTCTGGTGGGTAGGCTCGATCGCTCACTGGGCTAGTTTACACTTTAGTTGGTGGGCTCACACAGGTAAAGATAAAGAGCAAATTAGATTTTCGGCTTTATTTGTAATTGTCGGCGCAGCTATTGGTTTTCCTGCTTTATTTCTAACTGTTGGGTTTTGGGGTTTTGTTAAATTTTGGCTTACACCCTGGATTGTCTATCATTTTTGGATTAGCACCTTTACTGTTGTGCATCACACTTTACCTGATATTCCTTTCAAACCAGAGGGAGAATGGAATGCAGCAGAAGCTCAATTATGCGGTACAGTTCATTGTAAGTATCCTTGGTGGGTAGAGTTTCTCTGTCACGACATTAACGTCCATATTCCTCACCATTTAACTACAGGTATTCCTTGGTATAATTTACGTCAAGCTCATGCTTCTCTTCAAGAAAATTGGGGCGAATATCTTCATGAAACTGAGTTTTCTTGGTCTTTAATGAAGCAAATAGGCGATCGCTGTCATCTTTATGATGTAGAAAGAAAATACCAAAGTTTTGCTCAATATTCTGTTAAATAAATTACCATTTTCGGTCTAACAGATTCCCGATTTGCTAGCATAATTGATTTCTATATTTCATGAGTGCTTGTTGGGAGTTTAGTTTTGCCATTTTGAAATCTTTTATTTGGGGTTGGAATTCATATTTCACACCCCGATAAGACATATTTTTGGTTACTAAAACATTATCTGATTTAGTAGATGCTTTTGGCGTAGCAGAATTGAGCTTTTTATCTTCATAAGAATCAACACAAACCATTTCTCTGTTTGCTACAGAAAAGTCCGGATCGAAAATTGTTTCATTATTATAGATTGCCCCCACTAAGAAAGCATTATCCAATTTTGCTCCTTGTAAACAAGCTCCTCTTAAGTCAGCATCTCTGAGGTATGCGCCTGTTAAGTCAGCATCTCTGAGGTATGCGTCTGTTAAGTTAATTTTTTCTAAATGGGCATTACGTAAATTAACTTGTCCTAAATTAGCACCTGATAAATTAGCATTTTTCAAACGAGAATTTTCTAAATTACAATTATATAAGTCGGTTGCTTGTAAACTAGCTTTTTCTAGATTACAACTATGTAAATTAACTTCAATCAAACAGGAATTGTTTAAATTAATTTCTTTTAAAATTGCTCCTTTGAGATTAACTTTAGCTAACGTAGTTTGTGACCAATTTTTATTGCCAGCTACATACTCTCTGAGGATTCTATATTGATCTTTCAGTTCCCTCATAATGATTTAATGCCATTAAGTTTTATCTGTTCACAATATAACCTAACAGTTGCAAAATACTAAGGGTCACAAAGCTTAAAACCCCAAATTTAAGTCATTTAGCGCAAAGTGTTACTAATAAACGACAACATCTTTTCTTGGTTTAAAGCCGATAATAACTGGTTACACTGTCTTTAAATTAAAACTATTTTTTAGTAAGTATTTTTATTGATATTCTTTCCGTATTTTCTCTGCTTATCTAACAGTATTTATTCGGCTAAAGTAAGGGCTTCTTTAGCAGTAATACCCTCTCCCTGATAGCCAAAATACCAAAGAGAAGTAGCAGCTTCGGCACGGGTAACAGCTTTTTTGGGTTGAAATAGAGTAGTATAACCAAAGATACGTTTTACATTAGAGCGATCGCTATTTTGATAATCAGCAAATAAAGCAGATATGGCTAAAGGATCGATTTTACTCGCATCTTGAAAACCCCAAGCTTCTTGAATCGCAGTGACAGTTGCGTTAGGTAACGCTCCACGAACATCCAAAGGAACTTTCCAAGTAATTAAATCTTCTCTGGTTAAAGGCGCATCTGGTTGAAATAAGAGACTGCTGCTATCGCTAGTCAGTGGTGAAGGAATTAAGCCCGCCTCTGCTAATCCTTGAATTTCGGCAAAATCAGGATCGTTTACACCAATATCTTTAAAGGCTGCATTGGTACTTTTATTAGCTAAAAGAATTTTATTTCCTGGAGAATCAGCATAGTATTTATTATTAGTCCTAACTAACCATTTTGCATACTCACGACGGGTAATAGTTTCATTGGGTTGGAATTGTCGAGAATTAGTTGCCGTGTCTTTAACTTTGGGAGACACTACACCCAATGCAGCTAAATCTTGCACATACTGACGTAATTGTTCGGGAGTTTCTGCAATATCGGCAAAAGAATTAGACTGATTGCTTGCTTGAGCGTTAGTTTCCTCTGAAGCAACTATATTTGGTTCTTCTGTATCTTCAGGGGAATTATTAATTTCAGTATTACTGTTACTTTCTTCTAAATTATCATTATTAAAAGCCAACTTTTCTTCTGAAGTTTCCGCAGTAGCAGCTGTTTGAGGCTCAGCAGCTTGATAAATTATGGTAAGTTGTGTTTCCTCCTGACTATTTTCTTCTGTTTGTGTGGGTGGAGCTAGCAAGATTGTAAAGTCTAGATCATCTCTACTAACTATTGCCGTAGGATTATTTTCTGAATCGGGCTTAAAAGGCTGAATAACTTGCCAATCTGAACCTTGCCACTTTTCTTGATAGTAATCAACAATGGTATTTATCCTATCACGCGATCGCCATTCACTAACTCCTTTTTCTTTGGTAGACTGGGGTGCAATTACTTCTAAAGTAGCTTGGGGATAAAAAGGCAGATTTTCAGGTAAATTAGCAACGGCTTGCTCCGTTTCTTTGGTTAATGATTCTCCAGAAGTAGCAGACTCTCCTTTAGGTAATTTAGTTAGTTGAATATCTTGTTGCTTCTCATCTGTAGGCTGAGAATTGCGATCTTGAGTTGCAGTAGTTTCATCAGTAGCAGTCTCTTCTGTAGTTGATTGTAAATCAGGATCGGCACTCAAAGCCTGTTCTAACTGTTGAGAATTGCCACAAGCATTCAACAAAGCAGACAAACCCAAAAGCGTACTGTAGAGAATAACCTTAAATTGTGTTTGCTTAAACAACATAAACTGCCCTAATTCAACCGTATCAATTGTAGCGAAATTCCCTGTGACAATTATTCGTGATTAAATTAGACGTGAGAGAACGAAATAAACAAAATCGATCTTGCCAAAATTTCGATACACTATTACTTGCCAATCATCGACTATTAGATACCAATATTTGAAACTGTAAGTTATCCCCAAGAATGAGTACATCTCCTATCCAAAACCAACTGACAGAATTACAACAAGAAGCCGTTCAAGCAATTACCACCACTGACAATCTAGATAACTTAGAACAATTTAGAATTAAATACCTAGGAAAAAAAGGTCAATTATCCCAAATTTTGCGAGGTATGGGAAAATTAAGCCCTGAAGAACGACCTCAAGTGGGTGCTTTAGCTAATGAAGTTAAAGAAGCCATTCAGGGTAAGTTGGATAATCAAAAAGCAGCGTTAGAAAAAACTCAAATAGAGACACAAATTAAAGCCGAAACCCTAGATGTAACTATGCCTGGAGTAAGTCGTCCTCTGGGTAAAGTTCATCCTCTTAATGGTGTGGTAGACAGAGTATTAGATATTTTTGTAGGCTTAGGTTACACTGTCGCTACGGGGCCTCAAGTAGAGTCTGATTATTATAATTTTGAAGCCTTAAATACTCCAGCCGATCATCCAGCCAGAGATATGCAGGATACCTTTTATCTTCCTGGGGGTAACTTATTGCGAACTCACACTTCCTCGGTGCAAATTCGTTACATGGAAAATAATGAACCTCCGATTCGCATTATTGCTCCTGGGAGAGTATATCGTCGTGATACAGTAGATGCCACTCATTCTGCGGTCTTTAATCAATTAGAACTTTTAGCTGTTGATAAAGGACTCAAATTTACCGACCTCAAAGGAACAATCAAAGAATTTTTACAACGGATGTTTGGTGATGAGCTTCCCGTACAATTTCGTACTAGCTATTTCCCTTTCACTGAACCTTCTGCGGAAGTGGATGTGCAATGGAAAGGTAAATGGTTAGAAGTTATGGGTTGTGGGATGGTAGACCCTAACGTTTTAAAAGCAGTGGGTTACGATCCTGAAGTATACAGTGGTTTTGCTGCGGGCTTTGGTGTGGAAAGATTTGCGATGGTATTACACCAAATTGATGATATCCGTCGTTTATACAATAGTGATTTACGGTTTTTAACCCAGTTCTAGTCTTGGGAAATACGCAAAAAATAGCCAAAAAAATCGGGATATTAACTAAATATCCCTTCTTTAAAATAAGTAAATAACCAATGAGCTATTTACCCATACCAAGCTGCTGTGCTTTTTGATAAACCTTACCTTCAGTTAATAAAGAAGGTGCAATGACAACATCAACCTGTTGCATTTCCTTGAGGTCTTTCGCTCCTAAAGTACCCATACTGGTTTGAATCGCACCTAAAAGATTATGAGTACCATCATCAAGTTTGGCTGGTCCAACTAAAATCTGTTTAATAGTACCTGTTGTACCCACTTTGATCCTTGTACCACGGGGTAACACAGGACTAGGAGTTGCCATACCCCAATGATAATCACCCCCAGGAGCTTCCGCAGCCCTAGCAATGGGAGAACCAATCATGACCGCATCTGCACCACAAGCAAGACATTTACAAATATCTCCTCCTGTAACAATACCGCCATCAGAAATCACAGGAACATATTTCCCTGTTTCCGCGTAATAATCATCCCTCGCAGCAGCACAATCAGCCGTAGCGGTAGCCTGGGGTACACCAACACCCAAAACACCGCGAGAAGTACAAGCAGCACCAGGGCCAATACCGACTAACACCGCAGCAGCACCAGCTTTCATTAATTGCATTGTCACTTCATAAGTAACGCAGTTACCCAAAATTACAGGCATGGGCATTTCTTGGCAAAACTGAGCCAAATCCAAAGGTGCAATAGATTGAGGAGACAAGTGAGCAGTCGAAACTACCGTTGCTTGAACAAATACTAAATCTGCTCCTGCTTCTGCCACTACCTGACCATATTTACTAGCACCAACAGGAGTTAAACTAACCGCAGCAATGCCCCCTTGTGCTTTAATTTCTTTGATTCTTTTGGTGATTAATTCTGGCTTAACAGGTTCTGCGTAAAGCTTTTGCATTAAACCCACAAACTCATCGTTCCCTACCGATTCAATACGCTCTAATATGGGGTTGGGATCGTCATAACGGGTTTGTACTCCTTCTAAATTAAGCACTCCTAATGAACCTAATTCTGATAGCAAGGCTGCCATTTTGACATCTACTACCCCATCCATAGCACTGGCAATAATGGGGATACTTCGTTTAATGCCACCAATTTCCCAGGTGGTGTCCGCTAGACTAGGGTCTAGGGTTCTCGCACCTGGTACGAGGGCGATTTCATCGAATCCATAAGCTCTACGAGCTTGTTTTCTGCGACCAATTGATATATCCACGCTTACCTTCCGTTCCCAAAGCTATTAGCATAGGGTATCAAATTTTGGAATCATTTTGTACTGGGTAAGACAAGAAAATAATCTGTATTCTGTATTACTAATTTTGTTAGTTGTTGGTGGTTAGATTCGTGGGGTGTCTTCCTTGTTTAATTTTTTCTTCGTTTCTTAAAAAGTTCCTCATCATTCATCCTTCATCCCCCTTCGAGGACGTAGTAATTCATCCTTTCAAACAATCTGCTGAATTATGCGTTTAGCTTGGGAGGCATAGCCACCACCAAAGAGATTAAAGTGGTTCAAAATGTGATAAAGATTGTAGATATTTTTACGTTGTTGATATCCAGAATCTAATTGCCACTGTTGGTTATAGCCTTGATAAAAAGCCGAGGGGAAACCACCAAATAATTCTGTCATGGCAATATCTACTTCACGATCGCCGTAATAGGTGGCAGGATCGAATATAGTGGGCTGACCATCTTCTGTAATATCGGCATTCCCAGACCATAAATCACCATGAACTATAGATGCTTCTGGCTGTCTATTGGCTAGTCTTTCTCTAACTGCTACTACTACTTTATTAGTATCAGGGAAATTACCACCTCTTCTATTAGCCAGTCGCAACTGATAACCAATTCGTTGTTCGGCAAAAAAATCTGCCCAGTTATCCATCCAAGTATTAATCTGAGGGGTTGAACCAATAGTATTATTCATCTCCCAACCAAAGTTATCTGCTATACCCTTTTGGTGCATCATTGCTAACTGACGACCCATTTCTAGCCAACTATTATTATTACCCCTTCCTAAATCCAACCACTCTAGAACGATATAACAAGAATTTCCCGCCACACCCCAACAAATCTGTTTCGGTATCGTAATAGTTTTTGTATCATACATTTGTGTTAAACCTAAAGCTTCTGCATGAAACATCTCTACTTGAGAAGCTTGATTGATTTTGACGAAGTAGGTATTACCATTTCCTATTACGCAATATCCTTGATTGATACAACCACCACCCACTGAACGAGTATCAGTAATTTCAAAAGTTGTTTCTGTTGCTTTAGTAATTTCTCTTGCGATTGATTGCCACATAGTTTCGGTTACGAGTATTGCCGTATTTTGATACTACTGCTTAGTGGAAGCGAAAAAAGCGATCTCGCCGTTGGCGAGGCGCGTTGCGACCGCAATAGCAAAATTCACAAGTAATAAGTATATAGTGCGACTTGTATTTATTACTCATTACTCATTACTTTAGACCGAAGGGCTTGGTAATCAGGTTGTCATTAGAATATTGATAACTTTGAAGCATCATTTAAGATCGAATAAGTATTTTACAGATATCAAAAGCTTATCTAAGATTTGAAAGATAAAAGTTAGAAGTATTTACTCAATAAACACAAATGCCTATTTATTCATCTTTAAAAGGTAAGACTGCTATAGTTACAGGCGGTGGAAGTGGTATTGGAAAAGCTATTTGTTTGGCACTAGCATCTCAAGAAGTTCGAGTAGTTGTGGCAAATCGTCGTGAAGCTTTGGGACAAGAAACCGCAGACACAATCCAGGCTAATGGAGGTAAAGCAATGTTTGTCAAGACAGATATTGCCGAGCCTATTTCAGTTCGTAACCTGATCCAACAAACAATTGACTCTTTTGGAACTCTCGATCTAGCGATTAACAATGCTGCTGGAATTGGAGATATGGCTCTGTTAGCAGAACAGAACGAGGAAAGTTTTTCCCGTTTAATAGATGTAAACATAAAAGGAAGCTTTTATTGTTTGAAGTATGAGTTGGAAGCTATCCTTAGCGAAGGTTTAGAAGGAGCGATTGTTAACATTCTGTCAATTCATGCTTTACGTACAGTTGTACCTGGACTCTCTCCTTACACAGCAACTAAACACGCAGTCCATGCTTTAACCAAGGCTGCTGCTGTTGAATATGCAGAGCAAGGAATTCGGATTAATTCAGTCGCCCCAGGTCCCACAGACACAGAAATGTTGCGAGAAGCTGCTGGTGGAGATACAAGCCCGTTTACTGCAATGTTACCGATGCAGAGATTAGGTACTCCTGAAGAAGTCGCGGATGCAGTTTTATGGCTCTGTTCGGATAATGCTCGATTTGTGACAGGGCAACTTTTAGCTGTAGATGGTGGTTATTTAGCAAAATAAAAAACTAAAAAAACATCAATAACTAAATAGTTCCACTTAATTAAACAAGGAATCTTAGTTTTAATGATGAATCTGCGATCGGGCGTAGCCTGGCACTGCCCGATCGCACTTTTGAGAGAACAGTATACAGTTGGGACGGTTGAGGTTAGGATAGTTTTGTAAGAATAAATATGTTTATGCAAAAGCAAAATTATTCGAGTGTGCCCCAAAGTTGTAACACGTAAACAGAATCACTAAAATTTTCTCTAGTAAGTTTTTTGACTTGAAAATATCGACCTACTAAGGGGTCAAAATTGAATGTCTGGGTCGGTGTCTGTCCGTCCACTATAAATTTACCAATGGATTCAAACTTACCTGTAGGTGAATCATTGCCAACCAAAAGTTCAAACTCTTTATCATTAAAGTCTGGACGCATCCCAGTAGCCCTAAATGTAATGGTGTCAAATGTAGCACATCTCCCATCCTGAAACCCGAAGACTGCTTCAGAGCCTGCAAAGACTAAATCATCAGTAACCTTATCAAAACCTGGAGCTGCATCAAACTGATCTAAGCCAGAGATATAAGTACCAGAGCCACTAAAGGTTTGGCGACCATTTGATTTTTTTAAGAGACTTATTTTATTGGATTGATTGATGTTTGTTGCCGAACAAGCAGATGATGAACTCGATCGAGTTATCACCTCATTAGCATCAGTGCGGTTGCTTCGATCTTCTTGTCCTATCTCTTTTGATCCTTTTGACTCAGATATTGCTGGAGATTCTATTGTATGTGATTCTAGTTCATCCCTATCTTTGCTTGTATTATCTCCAATAGAAATAGTAATTTTAGGAAGACTATTACAACCAACTAATAATAGTAAAGCAGTAAGCAATACGGTAGTCAGTTTATAAGCTGAAATCATTTTTGATACATTGTTACTAAATCGAACTAGTACATAAGATGTGAGTAGGCAGAGATCGAGCTGATTGTGTCGAAATGTAGCCTGTAGATTTAACCATCATTATCTTATCGATAAAAAGATTTGATTTCACCATTTAAGTATTTTGAAATTACTTATCTTCATCTTTGGTTAAAGTTATTTTTAATCCTGCTGGCATATGCCCTAAAGGACTTCCTTCGGTCGCGCGATGCGGAGCGAGTCCTTTAGGGGAGCGGTATCCTTTAGGACGGTTTGATTTCCCTAAATCGAACACAGTCTAATTTTACTTTTTTTTAGGTGGAACTACTTATTAACTTTCATGCTTATAAAATCTATGTGTAGCATTCTCTTTCCTACTTCGTATAACGACAAACTCAAATGATATAAAGAGTAGGGGTGTCGATCACCCCTGGTTTTATTTATTAGTAATTTCTTTTCTGGAAATACTTTCGATCCTAATCAGCTAATTTGCTCTTCCCAATTAGTTTTGGAAGTATCAACATTAGTGACATAAGTTTTTTCTTCTGAGGTGAACTCTTCTGCATTGGCTTGTTGAGATGCGAGTAAATCCGCCGTAGCATCAGAAATATCGCCAGTACGGTTAGTTACGCGATCGCGTAATACCTCTATGGGTGCAGTACAGTTTATAATTTGCAAAGGTATGTTGTTGCTATTTACTGCTTCAATTACTTGCTGACGATAAGCAATGCGATCGTATTTGGCATCGAGAATCACAGTAAAGCCTTCTTTAGCTAACATAATACCTAATTCAGATAAGCGATCGTAGGTTTTTTGGCTCATTTCAGAAGTATAGATAGCATCACTGCCTTTTTCTTCTATAGAGATTCCTGCTAGTTGTTTGCGTACTGCATCAGAGCGAAGATGAATTGCACTTTGTTTTCTCGCAATGGTTTTAGCCACAGTAGTTTTGCCTGCACCAGATAACCCAGACATTAGAATCAGTTTTCCCTGACGATTTTGGGCATATGACCAAGCTTGCTTATAGTAGTCTGTAGCGGTTGCTTGAGCTTCCTGTTTTACGGTTTCGGGAACATTAGGATCGTCTAGTAAAAAAGAGGTTACTTTAGCTCTTACGTAAGCCTGTCGGCTGAGGTAGAGGGGTAATAGGGGTACACCTGAATAATCTGCTGTCTGCTCTAAATAGGCATTGAGAAAAACATTAGCAAAGTCTTGTTTTCCTCTTGCTTCTAAATCCATCATGGTAAACGCCACATCGTACATGACATCTACAAAACGGAAGGGTTCATTAAATTCAATGCGATCGAATAATTGAATTTTATCTTGCCACAAGCAAATATTTTTGAGGTGTAAATCACCGTGGCACTCTTTAATTTTATTGTTAGTAATTCGGCTGTTAAATAAGTCTTCTCTTTCTGCAAAAAACTTATCTGTATAGGCTTTAGTTTCTGTCAGTTGTTCTTGGGTTTGTCCTCTATCAATATAACCTTGAGTTTGTTGATAGTTTTCGTCAAAGGCTTCCCTAATTTTTGCCACTGTACCAAAACTACTTATATAATCATTAGTCTGAGCTTCTTTGTGAAATTGAGCCACAATTTTACCCAATTCTGCCATCTGCTCGATATCAAGCTTACCTGCTTCAAAGAGATTAATAAATAAATTTTCTTGGGGAAATTGACGCATTTTAAGGGCGTATTCTATAGCTTCTCCTGTACCATTTAAAATAAAGCGATCGCCATTTTTAGTAATAGGTACTACTTCTAAATATAGCTCAGGAGCAATTACCCCATTCATCTTAATTTCTTCTTCAAGAAAGTGCTTCCTTTTCTCTAAAGTCGAGTAATCTAAAAACCCAAAGTTAACTTCTTTTTTTAGTTTATAAGCATAGTCTCCTGTTAAAAAAACAGCAGAAACATGAGTTTGAATTAATTCAATATTATCAGTAGCAGAATGCGGGTAAAATTCTGCCTTTTGCATTTGCGGAATTAAAGCAGCAAGATTAGACATAAAAAATACAATGAACTTCAGCCTAATTATCTTAAAGCAATTGGTTGTTGGTTAGTTGTTCATTGTTTATCCCGTCAAGTCCCAAACCAAACGGGATAATTTCGTTGGTTGTTAACTTTCTCATTCCTCGTTCTTCATTTATTTCCTTGTTTTCCCCAATTCCTAATAGCTATTGGCTATGCCAGGATAGAAATCTAATTTTCTTCCTTAATTTGAATTATGAAGCCATTGCCTTATCGTCTTTTTCATAGCAGTTATACCGTTACGCAGTGGTTTAAAAGGCGATTTACGACTTTAGGGATAGGGCTATTAATTTGCTTAGTGATTTCTGCAATGATTGGGATAGATACGAAGCAAACAATGGCTTATCAAATATTTGCTTTCCTACTGTCAATGCTGGGAATTGCCATGGTATGGAGTTTACGTTTTCGCGATCGCTTTACTGTATCACGTACCTTACCCAAATTTGGCACAGTAGGAATCAGCTTACAATATCCTATCACGATTGAGAATCGAACTCATAAATTGCAAATTGGGCTTCAAATAAGCGAAAATTTTGCCGATCCTCGCCCTAATAGAACAGAATTAACTAAATATTTACGCTCTTATCCCCAAAAAAGTCGTTTTGTTTCTCTGAGTGTAGTTTACTATCGCTGGTTGAAACTAATTAAGCGCAATCAAGGAGCAACTACCAAAGCGATTTCTTTATCCACTATTGCATCCCGCAGCACCGCTAAAGCAACAGTAGAATTAATGCCCTCCCGTCGTGGCGTAATTCGTTTGGCTGGAGTGATAATAGCTCGTCCCGATCCTTTGGGGTTATTCAATGCTTGTAAAATGGTGTCTTTACCTCAATCGATCTTAATTTTACCCAAGAGATATCAAATACCACCTTTTGAACTTTCTGGAGCAAGAAAAGCCCAATCAGGGAATGTCTCTTTAGCTTCTTCTGTGGGAGATTCTGAAGAATTTATGTCTTTAAGGGATTATCGTCCTGGCGATCCTTTAAGAAGGATTCATTGGAAAAGTTGGGCAAAGATTGGTAAACCAGTAGTTAAAGAAGAACAAGCGGAATTTTTTGTACGTCATGCTTTAATTTTGGATACTTTTCAATCAGTAGAATACAGTGACACTTTAGAGAAAGCAGTGTCGGTAGCTGCATCTTTTGCTTGCGATTGGCAAACCCAAGAATCTTTATTGGATTTGATGTTTGTGGGAGAATCTGCTTATTGTTTTACTTCAGGAAGAGGCTTAGGTAATACAGAACAAATGCTAGAGATTTTAGCATCTGTGCAAGCTTGTCAAGATAAGCCTTTTGAGTCTTTAACTTCTAGGGTTATGGAGCGAATTGCTTTATTAAGTGGTTGTATTTGTGTTTTGATTGCTTGGGATGAAGAACGAAAAAAATTAGTTCGTTATTTAGAAGGTTTGAAAGTTCCTACTTTAGTGTTAGTTATTAGTGAGACAGAACCAGAAGATAGATCTAATTTTTCCAATTTATATTGGTTAGAGTTAGACAAAGTTCAAGAAACATTAATGAGTATTTCAACATAAAAGCTTTTGAAGACAATATAATAATCAAAATTAAAATTATAAGTCTTTATCTAACCACAAAATATGTATAAATTTGCTGCTGCGGAACACCATGAATCTTTCATATACGGTGCTGCTAAACCCAAATATAGACAAAAAGCAGTTGAGCAATGGATTAAATTTCTGCAAGGACAAAAGATTGAAAAAGTTTGTTGTCTGCTTCAAAGCGAGTGCCTAAATCGTTATGAAGTAGATTTATTAAAAACTTATCGTGAAAAATTTGGCAAGAAATGTGTATTATGGCAGTCACTTCAAGATTTTCAGATTCCTCAATCACAAGTATTAATCGAGAGCATTATCCCTTTCTTGATTTCCGCAGATGAACAACGTCAAAAAATAGTAGTTCATTGTTCTGGTGGAATTGGACGTACTGGAATAGTTTTAGCTGCTTGGTTAGTTAGTCGGCGCGGATTTTCTAATCAAGATGCGATATTTGCTGTCAAACAAAATAAGAGAAATCCTGATGAAGCAGTAATTGCTGCTCTGTTCAGATGTCAAAATCCTCATCGAGCTAGGCGAAAATTAGATTGTCTTTTAAATGATTGTCGGAATGCTTTTTATTAAGTTTTTTATTAGTAAAGCAGAAACAGAAAATCGAGATATTTTTAAAAATTTATAATATTGGTTATAATTCAATAAAATTTAATAAACATTAACGAGTATTTATTAACAACAATTAATCAAAAAAATAATATGCAATCTCAGTATACAACTCCAAGAGAAATCTATGCATTTTTACAACAGCAAAAAGCTCCAGAAAGATTAATTAAGCATCATAAGTTAGTTGTTGAAGCTACTGAAGAAATTATTACTGATTTAAAAACTAATTTTCCTAATTTAGATTGTAATTACTCACAAGTCTTAATTGGTGCTGCAATTCATGACGCAGGAAAAATAATTTTTAATAATGAAATTTATAAGTCAGGTAATAGACATGAGTTAGAAGGAGAACAATATTTAATTAATTTAGGTATCCCACCACATATTGCTAAATTTTGTAGAACTCATGCACATTGGAACGATCCAGATAATACTATTGAAGATTTACTCGTTGCTGTAGCTGATGTGTTATGGAAGGGATGTCGAAATGAGCAGCTAGAAAATTTAGTTATTAGCAGAATCTCAAATTTAATGGAAAAAGATTTTTGGGATGTGTTTCTTATAGTTGATTCTTTGTTTGAAAAAGTTAGCGATTGCGGTATAGACAGATTAAATCGCTCTCTATCATTTTAAAGTAATTGAATAGATTATGAAGCTCAAAAAATTGTCACAACCACAAAAAATATCATTAATTACTTACTCATAATTAAGTATAAACAAAATACTTTAATTGAGAACAATGTTAAGTAAATATGTCGGCTCTACTATTAGCTTGGGAATATTCGCAATCATAGTAGGTGGTGTGGTGCAATGGTTGGGTATCTCCGCAGGAAGCTTGATTGATTGGTTAATTGGAATTGCTTCTTTTTGGTGGTTAATAGTTATTGTGACAATCCCTTGGAATATTTATTTTGACGCTCGTGAAACAATTACTGAAGCTAAAACTTCTCAAGAAAAAGGTTTAGAAGTAAATCAAAAACAATTAAAATATGTTTACAAGGTTATTAATTGGTCATTAATTGGAGCGATCGCATTACATCTAATTTCGGCTTTTGCTCTTTATTTACTGGCTGTTACTGGTATTAGTAATGTGGGTTATGTTAGCTCTGGATTAACTTTATTACTAACAATTTTACGTCCTGCAATTCGCGGTTATCAATATCTAAATAAAAGATTATCTAGTATCAAAAAAGAGGTTAAATATCCCCGCAAAGATGCTATCGAGCTTGATAATCGAGTCAAAACCATAGAAAAAGCCATTAAAAATATAGAGACTAAACTAGATATTGAAAATCCTGATTCCTTAATTAGTAAACAACAGCAAATATCCCAGGAAAATCGTAAACAGTTAGCACGTCTTCTTGCTTTATTAGAAGATTATCAAGCTAAAAACACAGTGGAGCACGAAAAGCTATCTAGAGAAGCCGAAAATGCGATCGCTCAATTAAGTGAAGACAGTCAGTTTCTCGGTCATGTTAAAGAAATTATCCGATTTGTTAAAACAGCGTAACCAGGGATGAAGTATAAGGGATGAGGGATTAGGAAATTTTTCAGTAGCAAGTAATAAGTAATAAGTAATAAGTAATAAGCCACAAGCCACTAACAATTAACCACTAACCACCAACTACTAACAAAAAATGAACCAACGCCAGATCATTTGTAATGCTCAAATACCAGGGTATCAAGGATTACAAAATATTGTTATCGATCGACAAAATATTATCGAGCAAATTACAGACAAAAAAATTGAGATACAACCTCAAGATAGTGTTTTAGATATTACAGGTGATTATATATCTTTAGGTGGTGTTGACTTACAAATAAATGGTGGCTTGGGTTTAGCTTTTCCCGATTTAGAAATTACAGATATCCCAAAATTAAAAGAAATTTGTGATTACTTATGGCAACAAGGAGTAGATGCTTTTCTCCCTACTATTGTGACTACTTCAATAGATAAGATACAGCGATCGCTATATGCGATCCAATCATTTATTAAGCAACAATCTAATTCCGAATTAACTGCCAAAATATTAGGAGTTCATTTAGAAGGGCCATTCTTAAACTATGCTAAAAGAGGCGCACATCCCGAACAATACTTACTACCTTTAACTATCGATCTTCTAAAACAGGTTATTGGAGACTATCAACATCTGGTAAAAATAATTACTCTTGCTCCAGAATTAGACTCTACAGGGAAAGCCATTAAATACTTAAAAGAACACAATATTATTATTAGCTTAGGTCATTCTTTAGCTACAGAAACAGAAGCAGAAAAAGCTTTTAAATTAGGAGCATCAATGATTACCCATAGCTTCAATGCGATGCCTAGTTTACATCATCGTCAACCTGGATTATTAGGCGCAGCAATTGTAAATAATAGTGTATATTGTGGGTTAATTGCTGATGGAAAACACGTCAGTCCAACTATGATTAAAGTATTACTCAATAGTAGTAGTAACCCTAATAAAATATTTTTAGTTAGTGATGCTTTAGCACCGATAGGATTATCCGATGGTGTTTATCCTTGGGATAGTAGAACCATTACTGTTAAAGATGGTACAGCAAGTCTCCCCGATGGTACTCTTTCAGGAACAACTTTACCCCTATTAACAGCAGTGCAAAATTTAGTAAGATGGGATATTTGTAGTCCCCAAAAAGCGATCGCACTTGCTACAGAATCACCCCGCAAAGCGATTAATTTACCTGGTATTGCAACAGGTCACAGATTATCTCGATCCCGCTTGACGGGACTCCGCCTTCTAACGAACGGGGCTTATAAACTCTTGAATCGCATTCAAGAGACAGCCCCTCCGAAGCCTGCTGTGACCGTTGGTCAATCGGCTAATTTACTACGTTGGAATTATCAACCAGACATTAAGGGATTAACTTGGGAAAGAATTTGTTCTGTTACCTTAGTCAGATAAATAATTCTCTTATCTTGATGCTAGTTAACGATAATCCATAAAAATGGTAGAGAATTTAACTTCTCTACCACTAAAATTCTAGTTACTTATATTTGCTACAAAGTAGTTTCTTTTAAGAGGAAGGTAATAATTCTTGTTCTTGTTGTTGTGGCAGGACAACAACTTTGCCTTCTTCACTAACATCTACAGTAGCAGTATCACCTTCTCCGACTCTTCCAGAAAGAATTTCTTCTGCTAACACATCTTCCAATAGACGCATAATTGCTCTACGTAGAGGACGTGCGCCATAAGCAGGATTAAACCCTTCTTCAACGAGAAGGTTTTTAAACTTATCTGTTACTTCAAGAGTAATTTCTTGTTCAGTAAGACGAGCAAAGACTTCTTTGAGTAGAATTTCGGAAATCTCCTTGACTTCTTCTTTGTTTAGTTGACGGAATACAATGATTTCATCTAAACGGTTGAGAAATTCAGGACGGAAGTAGTTTTTAAGTTCTTCGTTAACCAAAGATTTAATGCGATTGTACTGGGCTTCTCCTGCGTTTTCTTCAAACTCAAAGCCTAGTCCACCGCCACCTTTTTCGATTACTTTAGAACCAATATTAGAAGTCAGAATTAAAAGAGTGTTTTTGAAATCTACGGTACGTCCTTTAGCATCCGTTAAGCGACCATCTTCTAAAATCTGCAACAGCATATTAAAGATATCAGGGTGTGCTTTTTCTATTTCATCGAATAAGACTACTGTATAAGGACGACGACGCACTGCTTCTGTTAACTGACCACCTTCGTTATAGCCAACATACCCTGGAGGAGAACCAATCAGTTTGGAGACTGTATGGCGTTCCATGTATTCGGACATATCAAGGCGAATCATGGCATCTTCTGAACCAAAGAAGTAAGTAGCCAAAGCTTTTGTCAACTCGGTTTTACCTACACCAGTCGGTCCAGAGAAGACGAAGCTAGCAATCGGACGGTTGGGATTTTTTAAACCAACTCTAGCTCTACGAATAGCGCGGGAAACTGCCTTAACAGCTTCTTCTTGACCGATGATACGCTGGTGGAGAGTGTCCTCCATGTGTAGGAGTTTTTCCGATTCAGTTTCGGTAATTTTGTTAACTGGTACGCCAGTCCAAGAAGCCACGATATGAGCGATTTCTTCGGAATCAACGTGAGGAGAATCGTCAACTTCTCCTTGTGATTTCTTGCTAGAAGCAATATTACGGATTTGCTCTTTAATCTCCATTTCACGATCACGCAGTTCTCCAGCACGATCGAAGTCTTGAGAGCGTACCGCATCATCTTTCTGTTTCAGAATATCGCGCAATTCTTTGTCTAATTCTTTGGCTTCTGGAGGAAGTTGAGAGTTAATTAGACGAACACGAGAACCAGCCTCGTCAATTAAATCAATTGCTTTATCTGGTAAATAGCGATCGCTAATATAACGATCCGATAATTTAGCTGCTGCTTCTAAAGCTTCATCTAAAATCTTTAATTTATGATGCTGTTCGTAACGTTCCCGTAAACCATAGAGAATTTCAATAGTCTCTTCTACAGATGGTTCACCCACCATTACAGGTTGGAAACGACGTTCTAAGGCTGCATCTCGTTCAATGTGCTTACGGTATTCATCCAGAGTAGTAGCACCGATACACTGCAATTCTCCTCTAGCTAAAGCTGGTTTGAGGATATTGGCTGCATCAATCGCTCCTTCTGCTGCACCTGCACCAATGAGAGTATGAACTTCGTCAATTACGAGGATGACATTGCCAGCCTGACGAATTTCATCCATGATTTTTTTGAGACGTTCTTCAAATTCCCCACGATACTTAGTTCCTGCTACCAGCAAACCAATATCTAGGGTAACTACTCGTTTTTCTTCAAGAATGTCGGGAATGTCTTTGGTGGCAATACGCTGCGCCAATCCTTCAGCGATTGCTGTTTTACCCACCCCTGGTTCACCGATGAGAACGGGGTTATTTTTAGTCCGACGACCTAAAATTTGAATGACACGCTCAATTTCTTTTTGTCTACCAACAACAGGATCGAGTTTTCCGTCTCCTGCCATTTGAGTCAGATTTGAGCCAAATTCATCCAAAGTAGGAGTTTTATTTCTGCCTTGGGAGCCACCAGCACCAGGAGCAACTTCGGCTGTTTCCCCTAGCATTCTGATAACTTGGGTACGTACTTTAGATAAATCTACTCCGAGATTTTCCAGTACCCTGGCAGCAACGCCTTCACCTTCACGGATTAAACCGAGAAGCAGGTGTTCTGTCCCTATGTAGTTGTGTCCTAATTGGCGAGCTTCTTCTAAAGATAGTTCCAGCACTCTTTTGGCTCTGGGAGTGAAAGGAATTTCCACTGCAACAAAACCAGAACCGCGACCAATAATTTTCTCAACCTCAATACGAGCATCTTTAAGATTGACTCCCATTGATTTGAGTACTTTGGCAGCGACTCCTGTGCCTTCGCCAATCAAGCCGAGAAGAATTTGCTCAGTACCAACGAAGTTGTGACCCAGACGGCGTGCTTCCTCCTGGGCCAACATTATTACTTTTATGGCTTTTTCTGTGAAGCGTTCAAACATAACTTCTATCCATCACCTGCTGCTTGCCCTTGTATTGCTGATTCTAGCACAGTAGAAATTTCTAGCTGTTTTCAATGAAACAACCGTAATTTTTTTCTTATTTTTTAAGGATTTACCACAATTTTTCCTTATTAATAATATAAGTTTTAGTTATCAATTAATTCAATAAATTTCTTAGTAGACTATTAAGTAATGATTTTCACGCAGCAGAAGCCATCAGCGATCGCAGTTTAACAGACCGTGAAGAAGTAGAGCTAGAGACTAATAGTACTGGTGATTTCTGAGAATACGACATTTAAGTCATTGGCAATTGAACCATTTGCAACCAAAAATCTTGGATAATTTGGACCAATTGTTCAAATTCTTGTAAATTACTGGGCTTTGTCAAATAACAATTGGCATCTCTTTGATAACATTCTGCAATATCTTGTTGGTCGCCAGAGACTGTGAGCATAATTACAGGAATATCAGCAAATCGCTCATCAGATTTGATTGCTTCTAATACTGCTAGTCCATTTTTTCTTGGCAAATGCAAATCGAGCAAAATTAGATCGGGTTTAGGATAGCTGAGATATTCTCCCTGCTGACACAGATAAGCGATCGCTGCTACTCCGTCTCTTACAACCTTTAAGCTATGGGGAGTAGCAACCTGCTCGAATACTTTAGCAATAACTTTGATATCGATTAAAGAATCTTCTACTAGAAGAATTTCAATTGGTCTTGATAGACAATTACTCACAATAGCTATTTTGGTTGACTTAGAGTTATCCAGTATCTTTAATTGAGATACCTGCAAACCCTATATAACTCAATATTTAATAGCATGAAGAAAAATAACAGAATAAATTTAACAAATGAACCAAATTGATTACTTGCGTATTAGTTTAATTGACAAGTGCAATTTTCGTTGTCAGTACTGCATGCCAGAAGAAGCAGAGCTTGATTATCTTTTGAGTCAAGAATTGCTCACCAACCAAGAAATTACAACTTTACTCAAAAATATTTTTATCCCTCTGGGTTTTACCAAATTTCGTTTAACTGGAGGCGAACCTTTGTTAAGACCAGGATTGGTAGATTTAGTCAAAGAAATTGCTGATTTACCTCAAACCCAAGACTTATCAATGACCACTAATGGATTTTTACTGGCAAAGCAGGCAAAAGCTCTATATGATGCAGGTTTAAACCGCCTTAATATTAGCTTAGATTCTTTAAATCCCGAAACTTTTGACCGTATTATTGGTAACAGAGGGCGTAGTCGTTGGCAGCAAACTTGGCAAGGGATTCAGACGGCTTATCAGGTAGGATTTAACCCCTTAAAACTCAATGTAGTGGTAATTCCTGGGGTAAATGAAACAGAAATTTTAGATTTAGCTGCCTTAACCATAGAACGTAATTGGCACGTCCGCTTTATTGAATTTATGCCTATTGGCAATCCCGAACTTTTTGGCGATCGCGCTTGGATTGATTCGGCGGAGTTGAGAACACAAATTGGAAACCGCTATGGTTTGGAGTCTGGTGCTGTTACAGGTAATGGTCCTGCTGATGTTTTCCAAATTCCTGGGGCGAAGGGAACTTTGGGTTTTATTTCTCAAATGTCAGAATGTTTTTGCGATCGCTGCAACCGCGTAAGATTATCCGCCGATGGCTGGTTGCGTCCATGTTTACTTAATGAAACAGGTCAAATAGATCTGAAAACTGCTTTGCGTAACCGAATCAGCGATCGAGAGATTCGACAACAAGTTCAACAACTACTCCATCTCAAGTCAGAAATTAACTTCAAACAAAGGGACTCTGGTACAAACAAGGGAATTTACACTCGTACCATGTCCCAAATCGGCGGATAACAGTTATTTTTGGCAGGAAAAAGGATTAAGGATTAAGGATTAAGGAGTGGAAATAACCCACGGACTTTAGATTCACGAAGCTAGTTACACCAATCGCCCACTCGATAACCACCATAAATCTTAGAAATTTAGCAATAGTACTTGTATTTCTGGGAAGCAAACTGTTAGGGTGTTACGCCATTCTGGAATAATACTCAACAACTAACAGTTCGTTGATTTGTAAAGCAATCCACTCTCTTTCAACAACGCTATTAACTTTTCCTGTCAAAGTGTTTTTATCGAATTCTAAATGGCTGGGTAAGTTAGCTAGTCCAGGGTATTCCATGTTAGCTTGTACCAAACTACGAGAGCGATCGCGATTTCTAACAGTAATTACATCCCCAGGACGACACTGATAACTAGCAATATCTACAACACGACCATTAACAGTTACATGACCATGATTCACTAACTGACGTGCGCCAGGAATTGTACCCGCCATACCAAGACGAAAAACAGTATTGTCAAGACGCATTTCTAAAAGTTGTAATAACGCCTGACCAGTAGAACCAGTTGCTCTGCGAGCTTTACGGACATAACCAATTAATTGTTTTTCGCTAATACCGTAGTTAAAACGTAATTTTTGCTTTTCTTCAAGGCGAATCGCATACTCAGAACGCTTTTTTCGTGCTTGACCATGCTGTCCTGGGGGATAAGCCTTGCGCGGACTTTTACGGCTTAAGCCAGGTAGTTCTCCCAAGCGACGCACAATACGTAGCCTGGGTCCTCTATATCGAGACATATATACTCTCCTTAAAGTTAATAATTAATAAATAGCCCCAAATGTTAGATTATACTCTCTTCTACACTTATTTGAAAATTTTTTTTGCTCAATTAAGCAGGGCAAACCCATAGAAAAAGTAAATTTACTCTGTTAACTTAAGTTAAACCATATTGTCCAAATAGCGATCGCTACATTCAAGTTTATAATTTTAGAAGTTAAAAACGCCAAAATCACGGATCGGCTTATGATTACAGGATTAAATCATCTCAATTTATCAGTTTCTAATATAGAAAAATCTTTCAGCTTCTATACTCAAAAGTTGAACTGCAAGCCTTTAGCTAAATGGAAACGTGGCGCATATTTATTAGCAGGAGATTTATGGCTATGCCTGTCTCTGAAATCAAATACTGATAGTCAAATTTCTTCTGATTACACACACTATGCTTTTACTGTTACTCCAGAAAAATTGAAGTGGTATCGGCAAAATATCGAGCAATTAAATCTTAATTTGTGGCAAGAAAATACTAGCGAAGGTGACTCACTATACATCCTCGATCCAGATCATCATAAATTAGAGCTTCATATTGGAAACTGGCAAACTCGCCTGGCAGCAACCAAACAAAATCCCTACGAAGACATGATATTTTTTGATTAAACTCTACCTTTGGTTTTGATAACCATAAAAATCAATACGGTAATCTGTAATTTTGACTCCTGTTTGGCTTTCTATCTCCGCTAACAAATCAGGAGGTAACTCGACATTAACATCGATAATTTTGTTGGTATCAAGGCAATTTACATGGCTGTGAGGAGCGCTAACATTACCATATAGTCTTCCATCAGACTTTTCAAGACACTCAATAATACCTCGATCGGAAAGAGCTTCTAAGTTTTGATAAACAGAAGTGTGTCCAATTTCTTTACCTTGTTGATTTAAGAGATCGTAGATTTCTCTTGCAGACAAGTGATCCTGTTTATCCCATAGTAACTCTAGAATATAACGGCGTTGGCGACTGACTCGCATTCCTAGATCTTGGCAGCGAGTAATCGCATCTTGCAATGAACTAATAGACTTGGGGTTAACCTCCCGATTATTCATAGACGAGGCTCGTTGTTTAAAAAAACTAATACATACTCGTTACAACTTTAACTTAAAATAAGGTTAATAGTCCAGTAATTATCGTAGATCGTTGTTTGGGGAGTTAAATTTTTGATGACTATTACGATCGCTTTAGATGCAGAAACTATCAACAGTCTAGATTTATCTGCTGTTAAAGAAAAAATATCCAATTTACCCACAGACAAAGCGGTTACTAATTATGAACAACAGCTAAAATTTGTGATTAACTACAAGCAAGAAGCGGAAGATCCTAGGGAGCTATCAGAAATTGCTGAGATTAGACTTTGGTTTGTTTGTTTAGATGCTAACTATCCTTGGCTACCTTTTCTTTTAGATTGGAGATCGGGGGAACTGGCTCGCTATACGGCAATGTTAGTACCACATCAATTTAGTCGTAGTGAGGGTATTATTTACAATCCTGAAGCTTTAGAAATCTATGTGATGCATAAAATATTTGTCTTATCTATCTGGTGTCAACAAAGAGGAATTAGTAGCACTTCTCGGTTAAAGTCTTTTGCGAAGTTATTTGGTTATGACATTGACGATAGCTTTTTCGAGTCAATAAAGGCAGTTTAGGTTGACATCAAAAAAAAAGGTAACTGTTTTAAAACAGCTACCTCAATATTGGTATGAATCAACAATCGGTCTGCATGAACCAACCAATATTTACTTCGCGAGTAACCAAGAATTTTATGCATTCTGTAATATTTTGTAACAATTAGGGGAGTTACTTTTTTGATTATACTTGTCTGACTACTGACCATCCGTATCAGTTCTCAATCCTCAATCCTCGTTCCTTTGACTGAGGCAATGTTAAGCTGGAGAGTAATAGGTATATAAGCTGAGGTTCGGAATGTCAAGGCAAAATCGAGCAGGTACATTCGTTACTGGGTTGGCCATTGGTAGTGCTATTGGGACAGCGATCGGATTATTGATCGCACCTCGCACAGGAAAAGAAACCAGAAAAGTCCTGGAAAAGTCGGTTGATGCACTTCCAGAATTAGCAGAAGATTTAGCGACAACTCTTCAATTACAGACTAATAGGCTTTCAGAAGAAGCTTTACAAAACTGGGAAGCCACTCTAAATCGTTTACAACAAGCGATCGCAGCAGGACAAGAAGCAAGTCAAGGGGAAAAAGAGAAAATAAGATCGATACAAATTAATGCTCAACAACAAAACGATCTCAATTAAGCTATGTAAATTTATTTTTAATCTTTAGATGATCGATCCTGTATTTTGGCTAGGAATATCGCTATTTTTGGTAGCAGTTAGTTTAACCGCAGTATTGGTGGTGACTATTCCCACGTTGCAAGAGGTAGCTCGCGCTGCTCGCAGTGCGGAAAAATTGTTTGATACTCTTAACCGCGAATTTCCCCCTACACTAGAAGCTATTCGTCTCACAGGAATCGAGATTAACCAACTAACCGAAGAAATAGATCGGGGTGTAGAAAGTGCGACAGGAATTGTCAAGCAAGTAGATAAAGCAATTTCAGACACTAAAGAACAGGTACAAGAAGCTCAAGTAAATACCCGTAGCATAGCGATCGGCTTTAAAGCAGCTTGGCAAGCCTGGAGACAACCAGAATCTAAATAATTAATCTCAGTTCCCAGGATTTAAAATAACTGATAACCTTAAAATAAGGTAAACAACTGTAACAAAAATAATATTGTTGTAATAATTATTTATTTATAAACGGAGTCCGTAGTTAAATCCATCATGCAAAAAAGTTTTACGAAGTCAGAGGAAACTTCGTCTTCTCAAGGCGCAGTCTCTCTGATGCAACGTTTGTTAGTTACTCTAGGAACTTGTCTACTAATTTGCGCTACTTGGTTCACACCCACAGCCTTGGCAGTCAATAATCCAGAATTATTGCCCAACGAAGAAACCCCTGTAGTGGATCTGGCAAATTTTCTGCCAAATGGTCAGGAAACAAATTTAATCAAAGATTTAGAGCAATTTGAAGTCGATACAGGCTGGAAATTAAGAGTTCTTACCCAATACGATCGCACTCCAGGAAGAGCAGTCATCAAATATTGGGGTTTGGATGATAAAAGCATTCTCTTGGTAGCAGATGGCAGAGGAGGCAATATTTTAGCTTTTAGTATCGGAGATGAAGTTTATGAGTTGATGCCTCGTACTTTTTGGATTGAATTACAAACTCGCTTTGGCAATATGTATTATGTGCGAGAAAACGGAGAAAATAATGCTATTGTCGATGCGATGAATGTAGTTAAAGGCTGTCTGACTCAAGAAGGTGGATGTAACGTAGTCCCTGGCTTACCTAGAGAGCAATGGATTTTAACTTTGATTAGCTCTTTAGTTGGTGGCATAATTTTTGGTGGAGCAGCTATACCCAGAAAAGACGATGGAGTATTTGCCTGGCAATGGGCTTTAATCATGTCACCTCTGTGGGGAATTCTATTTTTAGCTTTTGGTATTGGCCCTGTGGTAACTCGTACTCCTGAATTATTACCTTTAGTGCGTAATGTAATTGGTTTTATGCTAGGAGCGGTAGTTGCTTTTCTTTCTCCTACATTTATGAACCCCACCACTTCAGAGGAGAGTTAGATGAAGGATAAAGGATTAAGGATGAGGAATTAAGCAATCAATCAAGTTTTCCTTATTCCTTGTTTCTTTATCCTTTAACTTTGTTTATTCAGCCTAAAATTATTAGTTTTAAAGAGAGGCAATGAGAGCTTTAGTCTAGTAGCAATTTTGCTAGACAAAGCTGTACAATCTTAGACATTATGTCTAGGAAAAGTTAATGCGACCAGGAGAATTTGCTAAAAGAGTAGGAGTTAGCGTAAAAACTCTTCATAGATGGGATGAAACGGGAAAATTACCAGCGAAGAGAACCCCATCAGGGCATCGATATTACCTAGAATCTGATTTAGCTATTGCTCTAGGACTAGAAGTATCAAAACCCAAAAGAA
>NZ_LR213848.1:12983-25785 GCF_900659865.1 Hyella patelloides LEGE 07179 | reverse complement strand
CAACCAAAACATCAGTATGATTAAAGTTGAACATCTCAGTAAAATATATGGTTCGACTGTTGCGATTGAAGATGTAGACTTTACTGTGGAAACAGGAGAAATTATCGGTTTTTTAGGTCCTAATGGTGCAGGAAAAACCACTACCATGCGTATTTTAGCAGGATATTTACCAGCCACTTCAGGAACAGCTAAAATTGCGGGTTACGATGTCCATCAGCAATCTATGGAAGTACGTCGTCGTATTGGTTACTTACCAGAGAATCCTCCTTTGTATCCTGATATGACAGTAGAAGGGTTTTTAAATTTTGTCGCTAAAATTAAGGGTGTAAAAGCAAAAAATCGTCAACAAAAAGTTCAGTCGGCTATTCATAGCTGTCAACTAGAAGATAAAGCCAAAATAGCAATTCGCAAGCTATCCAAGGGGTATCGTCAAAGAGTAGGAATTGCCCAAGCCATAGTACACGATCCTGCGGTAATTATTTTAGATGAACCCACTGTAGGGTTAGATCCCAGACAGATTATAGAAGTACGCAACTTAATTAAAAGTTTGGCAGGAGATCACACCATTATTCTCTCTAGTCATATTCTGCCAGAAGTGAGTGCAATCTGCGATCGTGTTACAATTATTAATCGCGGTAAGATAGTAGCTACCAGCACTCCTCTAGCTTTACAAGAACAATTAACAGCTAGCCATAGCTATGAGTTAGAACTCGAAGGCAATATCCAAACTCTTTTAAGCAAATTAGCTGATATTCCTGGAGTATTAGATATTCAGCACCTAACAGCACCAGAATCTGAAAACGAACATAGCATACTTAAAGTTACTTGTAATGGTTCAGACTTAGGCAAAGAACTAACAGCCACTATTGTTAGTCAAGGTATTGGTTTACACGAAATGCGTCGCACTCGTCCCAGTTTAGAAGATGTCTTTTTGCAGCTTACCACCGAAGAATCCGATGTAGAACTTAAATAATTAAATAAACAGACGAAATATATAACCTGAAAAAATTATAAAAAAATGGGACAATATTTATCTTGGTAGATAATTTTTTGACAAAAAACTTCAATTATGTTTAATTTTTCAGGAAAAAGACCAGATAACTTAGGGGTAAATAACGGAAAATTAGTAGCTTGTCCTGGTAGTCCTAATTGTGTTAATTCTCAAAGTAGTGATGAGCAATCTAAAATCGATCCTTTACCTGCGGTTGCTATTTCTAAAATTAAAGAAGTAGTAGAAAGTATGGAAAGAACAAAAATTGTAGAGGAAACTGATAATTATCTCTATGCAGAATTTACCAGCCAACTAATGGGATATGTCGATGATGTAGAGTTTTATTCAGATAATAGTGCCAATGTGGTTCATGTGCGCTCTGCATCTCGTTTAGGTCAATCCGATCTAGGAGTTAATCGCAAGCGTGTAGAAGAAATTAGATCTAAGCTAGCTTAAATATTTTAGATTATTTTCTTAAAGGTAGGTGGTAAAACCTACCTTTGCCTATTTAGGGAAGTAAAGAATCAGAATTTGTCTACTATGATGAAAACATCTTAGATAAATCAAATTACGCTTACTTCAAGGATTTCTAATTAATTCCTTTAAGCCTTTCTTCTTAAGATATTTTTGAAATATATTTACCGCATCAGGATGATATCCACCATTATTTAAAAAAGCTAAAGGAGAAAATTTAACTTGATAGGAAAAAGCTTCATTAGTAGCCACTAAACGCGAATAATGTTCGCAATTCCACCCCAATAAACCATACTCCCATGTCTTAAAACAATCCAAAGCATATATTAATCTTTGAATTACTAAATTTGAAGGCAAAGTTTTAGTAGGAGTTGACTTTAAATTATATTCTGATATTTTTATTACAGAAAATACTCCCCCTGGACTAAACATATATTCATCTGAAAGACCAATTGCATAATGATTTGCAAAAGATTCTTGCCATTCTAATAATTTTCCGTACATTTTGCTATTAGAATTAGCTTTAGCTTTTATTTCATTTCTCAACCGTACAATTTCATTTTCACTTAACATATGGTATTAAAATCTCTCTCAAATATCACATATATAAAATTCCCAAAAATTGTGTTAAACCGATCGACGAAACAACAAGCTTTATTGTCCGAACAGTTCCCATAAAAATCAGACTTAATTTAAAGCGATCGCCTACACTATATCACTATTCCAATAACTAACCTTTTATTTTTTAGTAACGATTTTTATTTTATTTATTGTTATTAGATGAACAATAGCTATCAAGAAAATTTTTTGCTATTTCTAAGCTGTTAGGTTGTACTTGAACTGTATAAGCTTCGGCTTCGATTTCTTTTCGATAATTGTGATAACGCATGAAATAAGGATGAGTCATTTTTGGCGGTTCGATATCTAAATTGAGTAACTTAAATTCCTCTTTATTTCCTACACATAGTTGTGCTGCATGAACTGCTTCGTGTATTATTGTGGCTTTAGCATTTCCTAGGTCAAAAACTACAGGATTAATCCAAACAGTTTGTGTTTTTCCTTCTAGTAAACCATAAGGTCTAATACCATATCTATTTTTGTAAGGTGGTATTTCTTTTTTTACAGTAAAACCATAGCTAATTAAAGTTTTTTCTAAGAAATTAAATTGAGTTACTTGCTGATTATCTTGGGAATAGCCAAAAAGTGGATATACTACTATTAGGGTAACAATCAAAAATATAAAGAATAGTTTTCCTTGATTGAGATTCTTCAAAATAGTTTTTAAGTTCATGAAAATATATCAAATGTAACTATTAACTTTAACTATTATCCAATCATGGCTAATCTTCTTCCATAGTAGGAGTCCATAATAATCTTAATGCCATCGTAGCAAAACCGATCGCTGCTAAAGATTTTAAAAGCTTTTCTGGTAAAAATTGGGCAACTCCACCACCAGCAATTACTCCTAAAAAACTAGCTAAAATTAAAGCTACTGTAGAGCCTAAAAAGACAGCACGAGGATGTTTAGAACTTCCTCCTAATGCGATCGCTGCTATCTGGCTTTTATCGCCAATTTCAGCTAAAAATACAGTAATAAAGCTCAATCCTAAAAGTTGTAAATCCATTATTTTTGTTAATAGTTTTGAGTTAGTTATTCGGAGGTAATGATTTTAGAGTTTATTTACTAATAGCTAATCTCTCATTGCTCATTGTTGATTGTTAGTCATTAACTACAAACTGATAAATGATCGATGTTAAATGATTACTGAATAATGTCATTAATTAGCCAAGCGGTAATAAATAACAAAAGCATTGCTACAGAAAAATCCAAAGTTTTGGGTGATAATTTTTTCGACAACCAATAACCAATTAAAACTCCTAATAAGCTAGTAGAAATAAGCGCGACCGCTGCCCCAGTAAAAACAATCCAAGGTGACTGAGATTCGGCACTCATGAGTAAAGTAACTAACTGAGTTTTATCACCCATTTCTGCTAAAAAAATAGTGATAAAAGTAGAACTAAAAACTGCCCAGAAACGACCCTGATTTTTGGGATTAGGTTGCACTTCTTTTGTCGTGTTTGTAGATTTTAAATCATTATTTGATATTGCAATACTTTGTGCTTCATGTTCTACATTTGCTTTGAAGTTATCAGTTGTCATCTGGTTAATTGCTATTTTGTACCTGATTAAGTTCCCAACATCGTATTATATCTTTCTTGTCTTCCTTATATTCCATCTAAGTACCTAGACAAAATTAATTGTGCAATTATTCTCTTGCTATACCAGGCTTAGAGCTTGAAATAATATACAAACAATTCTGTTCGATTACTAGATATTCCAACTAACCCTACCCCCTTGTCTACTTTATCTTTCCCTTTAGTCAGCTACAATCTATTAGTCCAGCAATACCTTCTTATTTTCTGACATTACGATGGTTTTCTTTCGCCAAGATTCTTCCTTAACTAATCTGGTTAATCAGATTTTAGACACTACCTGGGCAAAGTTTCCTACTTTAGCTCAAGATCAAATTGCAATAACTTGGATTGTTTACGATCCTCCAGTTATTGTTAATACTGGTGGTGCGCTTTCGGCACAAGAATTTTGGCAACATCCTGTGAGAGGTTGTAGCTATCGGGGTGTAGAAAAAATTTATCCTGCCAGCATTGTTAAATTGTTTTATTTAGTGGCAATTCACGAATGGCTAGATAAAGGAATGGTAGCAGATAGCCCAGAATTACAACGAGCAATCAAAGATGCTATTGTCGATTCTAGTAACGATGCTACTAGCTTAATTGTAGACGTTTTAACGGGGACTACTAGTGGACCCGAATTACCTGCTGCACCTTTTGCAACCTGGAAACAGCAACGAAATATTATTAATCGCTATTTTAAGTCTTTGGGTTGGCAAGAGTTGGAAAATATCAATGTGAATCAGAAGCCTTGGAATGAGGGAGCTTACGGGAGAGAAAGAGCTTTCCTCGGAGAGTTAATGGATAATCGGAATGTGTTAAATACTGATGGAGTGGCTAGATTACTTCATAGTATTATTGGCGGTGTTGCTGTGTCTAGCGATCGCTCTACTCAGATGATGCAACTACTTAAGCGTAGTCTAAATCCTGATTATTTGGCACGATATGACGGGGAAGAAGACCAAGTTACAGGTTTTCTAGGGTCAGGATTAACCCATAACGCTCAAGTATGGTCAAAAGCGGGCTGGACATCTCAAACCCGCCATGATGCTGCTTATATTGAAATTCCCGACCTACAACCCTATCTATTGATAGTGTTCACAGAAGGCAAAGCAAATGCCAAAAATAAAGAGATACTTCCTTTTATCTCTCAAGCTTTCGTTACAGCAATTAAAAATCTAGCCTGAGTTTGATTTAGGTAAACGGTTACGCATTTGATTGATTCTTTGAGATTGAGCGTCATGTGAGCAGGAAAAGCAAGGGAGGCAATACTATCGATCTATTACCTCCCAACAACTAACAACTGTACGGACGTGACCTGGAATGTCTCTACCCACTAACCCTTTGATTTTGTTGGATTAAATGCTGAATAGTCGAAAAAACACCATCTCGACCTTGAAAATTATCTAATCTCTTTTGGATACTACCATCTTTGAAAAAGAGTAAAGTCGGTAAACTGCGAAGGCGATAAGCATTAGCTAATTTAAAGTTATCATCCGCATTTATAGATACTAATTTAATCGGTTTATCTAAGCTTTTTTGTAATTGCTCTAGCATAGGATCGATCATGCGACATAAACCACACCAAGGAGCCCAAAAATGCACTAAAACGGGTTGAGAAGATTGTAAGACTTCTTCTAGAAAAGTCTCTTCGTTAACGTTTGAAAACATTTTATTAAGTTATTTTTTAAAAGAGTTTTATTGCCCTAAAACCATGCTACATCGAATTGGGATCGATAAAACACCATTTTTACTACTTTATTTTTAACTACTTGGTTGAGGCTAAATTTGATAGAACAAATGCATTGTTTTCTTGGTGTATCAATATAAAGTAGCTAACAGCTAAGAACCACTTACCAAGGTACTCTTGAGGTAGCTACCATTAGCCAGGGATGACCCCACCAAAACAGCATCACAAATGCCACTACTCCCACATAAGCAGGGCGTAGAAATTCTTGCCATTTTAATTGTTGTCTGCCATCAAGTACGGCTAAAAAAGGAATTACAGAGGTTCTTTCTTTAACTTTTGTAAAAGAATCACCATATCTTTTGGTTAATCTGCGATCGCCATGCCAAACAGCAAATAAATGATGACCAATTAAACCTATGGAAGTAACCAAAGTAAAAGTTGTCCCAAGCCACAAAGTATGAGCAATACACCAAATTACTTGTCCGACCATTTGGGGATGGCGAGAGATGCGGATAATCCCAGTTTCGTAGAGGTGTACTTGGGGTTTTTGGACGGCTGCAATTTCTAGCAAGTTAAAGGTTGCAGGATAAAGAAAAATGAAGGAAATAAAAGAAAGAATCCAGACCACAGATTTAACTCCAGGAACTCCCTGTACCTGCCATAATTGCCAACCATCATAGCGATGATTGAAAAAATAAATAATCAGTATAGTTGCGGAGGGAATACTGACTAAAGCAAACAAGACGCGATACAGTCTAGCACCAATTTTACTTTCTCCCCAAGGTCTGAGGGCTGCCAAACCACTATGAGCGATCGCAAATCCAGCTAAAAGAGCCAACATTGTCCAATGACTGGATGCAATCGGGCTAAATTCTGTCATAGATATTTTGTAATAAGAGAAATTTTCTATATTAGATGGTAACAGCGATCAAAAATAAATACGATCCCCTATCGTGTTACTGTCAAAAGTATGGTGGAAAATTTCCATCACATATTTAAATCTAATTTAGTAATTGCCTGAATTTTCTAGCAAAGTTAATTACTGGCTAATAACCATAATTTTGACAAAATATTATGTCTGATATTCCTTTCACCTTGGATCAACTTCGTATCCTAAAAGCGATCGCATCAGAAGGCAGTTTTAAAAGGGCTGCTGACAGCCTTTATGTGTCTCAACCTGCGGTAAGTCTCCAGGTACAAAATCTCGAAAAACAACTTAATGTACCTTTGTTCGATCGTGGTGGAAGAAGAGCTAAATTAACTGAAGCAGGATATTTGTTGCTGAGTTACGGCGAAAAAATAATTGCCTTGTGTCAAGAAACCTGTCGTGCAATTGAAGATCTACAAAATCTTCAGGGAGGAACTCTCATTGTAGGGGCATCCCAAACCACAGGAACTTATTTAATTCCTCGGATGATTGGTTTATTTCGGCAAAAGTATCCTGATGTTTCGGTACAGTTGCAAGTACATTCAACTCGCCGTACTTCTTGGGCTGTGGCAAACGGACAGGTAGATTTAGCTATTATTGGTGGAGAAGTACCCACCGAACTGCAAGATACACTGAAAATTATGCCCTATGCAGAAGATGAATTGGCTCTTATTTTGCCTTCTTTTCATCCTTTAGCGCAGGTGGAAATGATTCAAAAAGACGATTTATATAAGCTTAATTTTATTACCCTTGATTCTCAATCAACCATTCGTAAAGTAATTGATAAGGTACTGACTCGTTACGAAATAGACCCCAAACGCCTGAGAATCGAAATGGAGTTAAATTCTATTGAAGCGATTAAAAATGCTGTGCAATCTGGTTTAGGTGCAGCTTTTGTGTCTACTACGGCGATTGAAAAAGAGTTGGAAATGGGAGTGTTACACAGAGCGAAAATAGAAAGTATGATAGTTAAGCGTACTCTTTCTGTAATTATTAATCCTAACCGCTATTGTTCCAAAGCTGCGGAAGCCTTTAGCGCTGAGATTTTACCAGAGTTTTCTACTCAACACGAATTTTCTCCTCTAGAATCTTTGTATTTAGAAGCTAAAACCGAGGCTCCAACTCTTTGAAATTCACAAATGAAAAGTGAATAGTTAATTAGTACTTATGGTGGCTATGGATTAAAACATTAGATGGTTATTGGCTAGTTACCTAGATAGCAGTGTATCTTGTTGTAATAGTGATTGTTGAGACATAGCTAATGCCAAATGGAGATTCTTTGTACTCGTCCTAAATGTTCTAATCCAAAAAACTTTTTTAGTGATTTAGATAGTATTAGTCAGGTGAAAACTGCCTCACAAAAGTACTGCGCTACTTGTGGAATGCCATTGATTTTAGCAGACCGCTACATTCCTGAAAAGTTATTAGGACAGGGGGGTTTTGGTGCTGCTTTTTTAGCACGCGATCGCTATAGTCCCAAATTTCGCTATTGTGTTGTTAAGCAATTTAAACCATCAGGTAATCTTAGCCCTCAAGATTTAGATTTAGCACAAGAATTATTCGCTAGAGAAGGGGTAGTTTTAGAAGAATTAGGCAATCAACACCCCCAAATCCCCGATCTATATGCCTTTTTTACTCCCATTGTTTCATGTCGTAATGGTCAAGATAACGAACAATATTTTTATTTGGTACAAGAATATATTGATGGACAAGATTTAGAATCAGAATTAGAACAAAAAGGACAATTTTCTGAAACAGAAGTTCTCCAAATCTTGCAAGAAGTTCTCAAAATTTTAGATTTTATTCACCAGAGAAATGTCATTCATCGTGATATTAAACCCTCTAATATCATGCGTGATCGTAATGGTAAAATTTATTTACTAGATTTTGGTGCGGTTAAACAAATAGCCAGTGGTGCAAACTCAGGAAAATCTACGGGAATTTATTCTATGGGTTTTGCGCCACCCGAACAAATGGCAGGAAAACAAGTTTATCCTGCTACTGATTTATACGCTTTGGCAGTTACTTGTATCAGTTTATTAACAGGAAAGCCAGCAGAACAGCTATATGATAGCTACCATAATTGTTGGGTATGGCGTAATTATGCCCCAGTAAACGAACCCTTGGATGAAATGTTAGATAAAATGCTGATGTCTATTCCTGCTCAACGCTACCAATCAGCTACTGAAGTTCTATCTCTTCTTAACTCTACTTCTTCGACTTCCTCTACTTCTCCCGCTCCCAGTACGAGTGTTTCGCAGAACCCCCCCACATCTTCAGCTTCCTCTACTATTGTCGCTTCCCCTGTACCCTCCACTCCCTCTAAGCCACCTGTCCGTAGAAATCCTCCTAATTTCTCTCTTGTAGAAATTTTAGGTAGTGCTGCATTCACAGGTTTTGAAGGAGCATTATTAGCAATTTTTTTAACTAATTTATTTGCTGTTTCAGGAGTTAGTTTAGGTATTTTAGGAGCGAGTATTGCAGGTTTAATTTATGCTCAAACTCGTCGTATTATTGAAAAAATAGATTTAGTAATTATTGCAGGTATTAGTGCAGCAATTGTCTTTTTCTTCCCTGTATTACAAGGAGGATTAACAATAGGAATTATTTTAGTTATTGCAGCAATGAGCGGAGCAGGCGCGATCGCTATTACAGCTTTATTTCGTTTAATATATCAAATACTAGCACGTTTACTGTAGAGTAATCAGTTTTCTTTTACCTAAAATTTATCGAAATTATGGTACTTTTGTTAATAAAAAATACTTAAAAGAGCTCAATTGATATTAAGAAAAAATAGAAACTCACAGAAAATACGCAGAACAATTAGGTTCTACAAGATATAGAGTTGTCACATATGAAGATTTAGTTGGTCAACCAGAAAAAGCTTCAAAACCAATTTGTGAATTTTTAAATTTAGAATTTTCCCACAAATGCTAGTATTTAATCAAAGGAAAGAATTAGGTTTTAATAAAAGATATTCAGAACATATGAATAACACTTTAAAACCTATTTTTACCTCAAGTATTTATAAATGGAAACAGAAACTTAGTAACACTCAAATTGCTATCATTCAAAGTATTCTTGATGATGACATGAAACTTATGGAATATTCAGCCATAGATGTTCAAGCGGTACTACCACAAGTACGATATAAAATCGATGATAGGTAATATTCAATTGTTAGCTTAACCAATTATCAATTATTAATTCCTTTCGCTACTGGCTACTTGAAAAATTTTTACTACTTCATCTTGTATCCTTTAGCATAGTTCTAATTAATTCCTAGCATTGCTTCTAGAGTTAGATATAAGAAAGCAAACGTTCCCACACCCAAGCCAATTACAGCAACAGCAGTCACGGGATTTTTCAGAAAAGGGGCTAATTTTTCAAAAAAAGCCCAAAAAATACCGATACTAAAACTAATCAGATAGCGTGGATAGCGACTAACGTTCTGGAAAAAATCTTGCATGGTTATTTATAAAACTTGATATCTAATACCTTACTATTTTAATTAAACAGGGTTAAAGTAACTATTTTCAACTAATCTACATCTAAAGATATTTCTCCAATTACACATGAATTTGTTGTTTCGATCTACTCGTCTGCGTCTAGCTCTTTGGTATACTACAGTTACTGCTATTCTATTACTTTTATTCGCCACAGGGGTTTATGTGTATGTACGGACAACCCTCATAGATCGCATTGATGATACCTTAAAACACGTTGTAGAGGTAGTAGAACACTCAGTTATCATTCAACCCATCGCCTCAGCAAAAAAAGAGTATAAAGTTAATTTAGAAGCCAGTTTCCGCTACAATGCTGAAGTAGTAGGAGACGATCGCATCGATTTCGAGTGGTTTACACCTCAAGAAGAATTACTGTGGTCTACTTTTAGTGAGCCTTTGGGCATTCCTCTGCATTATAATCATCGGCTAGAAACAGTTGCACTTTCTCCAGAACGCACTTTTCGTCAAATAACCGAAACTATAAAGCTAGAAGATAAAATACTGGGCTACTTAAGAGTCAGTCATCCCTGGTTTGAAGTAACTAAACCCATCCGCCAACTGACTCGCGATTTAATACTAGGAATTAGTTTAATGATAGCTTTCGTAGGTGCTATTGGCTGGTGGCTTTCAGGAATTGCTATCGAACCAGTAAGGCAATCTTATTCTAGTTTAAAGCAGTTTACTGCCGATGCTTCCCACGAATTACGTAACCCCATCGCCACTATTCAAACCAATGTACAGATGGCACTAGCTTATCCTGAAGCAGAACCCCAAAAACAAGCAAAACAGTTACAAATTATTGAAAGATTAACTCAAAGACTAGGAAAATTAGTTAACGATTTACTCTTTTTAGCTCGTTCTGATAGCGGTATTTCCGAAATAGATTGGCAACCAGTTCAAGTCGATGCGTTATTAATTGAAGTGATTGAAGAACAAAGAACCTTAGCCAAACAAAAAGGAGTTATTTTAGAACTCAATATTCGCGAATCAGAACTAGAAACTAATATAGAAAATTCAGAAAATAATCAAAAAGAAAACTTCACTATTTTAGGGGATTGGGATCGTTTAGCTCGTTTATTTACAAATTTAATTGCTAATGCTATTGAGTATAGTAAAACAGAAGAAAACTCGATAGCAATATTTTCTAATAAAGTAATTATAGAGCTTAGAGATAGTAAGCAATATCAAGTTATTAGAAAACTCAGAAAACGTAACCGTCAAAATTTTTTAATCATAGCAATCAAAGATACAGGGAAAGGGATTGCAGAATCCGATTTACCCCATATCTTCAATCGTTTTTATCGAGTCGATCCTGCTCGTTCCAGACAGCAAAAGACTACAGTAGGAACAGGTTCGGGATTAGGTTTAGCGATCGCCAAAGCAATAGTAGAAAGCCATAAAGGAGAGATTACAGTAGAAAGTACTGTAAATATCGGTACTACATTTACAGTTATCTTACCTATTAGTTAAACAATCAAAAATCTAAATAATTATTCGATAATTTCCTCCTCTAATTCAAAATTATTCTCTTTAACAGAACCCAATAAATCTTGTAATTCATCAAAAGATTCTTCAGAAATTTGGTCTAAAACACTTAGCTTTTGTTCTACTTCTTCTAATTCTTGTGTTTCATCTGATGTAAACTCATCAACTCGCTCTATCAAAGATTCGATTCCTGAAAAATCTTCGTTACTATTGTCTTTTTCTTCCTCGTTTAATTCTTCTATAGAGTTGAATAATTCATGATTCAGAATACTTTCTTCTAAATTATTTTGAGGTAAAATTTCAGTAGCTTCTAATTCTTCAATATCAGATAGAGTTTCACTCTCTGCTATTAAATTAATAATTTCATGAGGAAGCTCTTCTTCTATTTCATTTGTTTCTGTTTCCTCATAAATCAAATTTTCTGGGATGAAGTTTGAGATATTTTCAGAGATATCTTTATCTTCTGCTTCTTTAGAGGGAGCAAATGTATCATTATTTCCTAATAATTCTGTCAACATGGGAGTGGAATATGCTTTCTGACCGAGAGCATTTCCTCCCGTCAACTCGCCCTCAGAATCATTTTCAATTCGATCAAAACTGCTAAATTCACCCATCACAGAAATCTCTTCTTCTTCATCAAGAGAAGCCAACCCATCCACTACAGGAATTTCTTCTTCAACTATTTCATCATCGAGAGCAGAGAGAGCATAAGCATTTCCTATCAATCCTACTAAATCATCGCTGGATTCTTCTTCAGCGACTTCAGGATCATCAAAAGAAGCCAACTCATCCATCATCGAAGTCTCTTCTTCAGCGACTTCCCGATCAAAAGAAACCAACTCATCCATCATCGGAGTTTCTTCGACTTCAGGATCATCAAAAGAAGCCAACTCATCCATCATCGGAGTTTCTTCTTCAGCGACTTCAGGATCATCAAAAGAAGCCAACTCATCCATCATCGGAGTTTCTTCTTCAGCGACTTCCTCATCAAAAGAAACCAACTCATCCATCATCGGAGTTTCTTCGACTTCAGGATCATCAAAGGAAACCAACTCATCCATCATCGAAGTCTCTTCGACTTCAGGATCATCAAAGGAAGCCAACTCATCGTCTTCCATCAATCCCATTAAATTATCATTACCAGATTCTTCGACTTCAGGATCATCATCAAAAGAAGCCAACTCATCCATCATCGGAGTTTCTTCGACTTCAGGATCATCAAAAGAAACCAACTCATTCATCATCGAAGTTTCTTCGACTTCAGGATCATCAAAGGAAGCCAACTCATCGTCTTCCATCAATCCCATTAAATTATCATTACCAGATTCTTCGACTTCAGGATCATCATCAAAGGAAACCAACTCATCCATCATCGGAGTTTCTTCGACTTCAGGATCATCATCAAAAGAAGCCAACTCATCCATCATCGAAGTCTCTTCGACTTCAGGATCATCAAAGGAAGCCAACTCATCGTCTTCCATCAATCCCATTAAATTATCATTACCAGATTCTTCGACTTCAGGATCATCATCAAAAGA
>NZ_LR213848.1:0-12726 GCF_900659865.1 Hyella patelloides LEGE 07179 | reverse complement strand
CTTCAGCGACTTCCTCATCAAAGGAAACCAACTCATTCATCATCGGAGTTTCTTCTTCAGCGACTTCCTCATCAAAGGAAACCAACTCATTCATCATCGGAGTTTCTTCTTCAGCGACTTCCTCATCAAAGGAAGCCAACTCATCCATCATCGGAGTTTCTTCTTCAGCGACTTCCTCATCAAAGGAAACCAACTCATTCATCATCGGAGTTTCTTCTTCAGCGACTTCAGGATCATCAAAGGAAACCAACTCATCCATCATCGAAGTCTCTTCGACTTCCTCATCAAAAGAAGCCAACTCATCCATCATCGGAGTTTCTTCGACTTCCTCATCAAAGGAAACCAACTCATTCATCATCGGAGTTTCTTCTTCAGCGACTTCAGGATCATCAAAAGAAACCAACTCATCGTCTTCCATCAATCCCATCAAATTATCATTACCAGATTCTTCGACTTCAGGATCATCAAAGGAAGCCAACTCATCCATCATTGAAGTTTCTTCGACTTCCTCATCAAAGGAAGCCAATTCATCGTCTTCCATCAATCCCATCAAATTATCATTACCAGATTCTTCGACTTCAGGATCATCATCGAAAGCAGGAAACTCATCCATCATTGGAGTTTCTACTTCAATTTCTTTTAGAGCGGAAATAGCGTCTTCTTCACTGATCGATTCTATTGAGTTGTCTACGGGTTCTTCTGCTGTTGCGATTTCTTGTGTAGCAGTAAATTCATCGACAATGGGGGTTTCTTCTTCTTCTGTAGTAGGAATTTCTTCTTCGGCTGATGATTCTATTTCATTGAGAATGGAGAATGCTTCTTCGTCACCAACTAATCCTATCAAATCATCTGCGGATTCTACTTCGGAAGTATTTTCTGCTTCTTCTGAAAAAGATGCTGCTGTGGCGAAAGCTGCTGCTGCGCCCAGTGCTGCTACTCCTAATGCTGCGGATGTTGCTTCTGAAGTAGTTTCTGATTCTGCTTCGGGTGATGTTTCTAGTTGCGCTAGCTCATCTTCTCTTAAAGATTCGATTAGATTGTCAACTTCTTCTGGTGCTGATTCGGAAGTTGTAGTGGAGTCAATTTCAGATTCTAAATTGTGGTTATCTTTTTCTAATAGTTGACTATTTTCTTCTGGTGCTTCAGTAAAGTTTGTAGTTACTGGAGTGATTATTTGCTCCAGTTGTGCTTTTTGTTGAGATAGTTCTGTAACCTGAGTCTGTAAGTCGTTATGGCTGAGTTCTAGTTCTGATTTTTGTTGTTCTAGATTAGTAATTAATTCTCTGATTTCTGTTTGTTTTGCTTGTGCAGAAGTGATTTCTGTAAGAGTATTGTCTAACTCACTTTGCTGAGAAGATATCTGACTGGAGATTTCAGCTTTTTGCTGATTTAAAATAGCTATTTCTTGGTCAATTTCCGCTTTTTGTTGATTTAGAGTGTTAAATTCTCGCTCGAATTCTGATGTTTTTTCCGATAATTTGTCTTGATAATTATTAGATTCTGCTTCTAATTCTTGTTTCTGATTGTTTAAGTTGGAAACGACATCTAGTAGCTGATTGTGTTCTGCTTGAAGAGAGTTAATATTATTTTCTACATCTTGCATTTTGGTTGTTGCATCGCTGAGAGATTTTTGTAACTCGGTTTCTTGTGCTTGAAGTTCTTCGCGGGAGTTGGTATTCTCTAGAAGTTCATCTTTTTTGATTCCAGCTAAGGATGTTCCTGCTAAACCAGCTACTCCTGCTAATCCACCAGTAGTTAGGGATTGCTTGATGTTTCCTTCACTAACGAGATATCCCACACCGAAACTGACACCAAAAGCTAAGGAACTTAAGAGAATTTTGTTTATAACTTTAGATGATTCCATATTGCTGATTTAATATAAATTGCTATTATGAGATGAACTTTTTGAACAGAGATTACACGACCTCTCAACTCTTGCAGTCGATTGGCATACTAAACTATTTAAAGAGTTCCCATTTTCAAAATCAAAATTAACAATTTCAGCGATGGAGTATCTTTAGGTAGTTGCAATGTCTGCTTGGAGATAGTCGATAAACTGTCTTGCAGTGCGCCCAGAACGTCCATTACCACGGGTTGCCCATTGTTTGGCTCTAAATCCTAATTCGGTTTGTGGTAGCTTTATTTGGGCTTGTTGTGCGAGATGATTAATTATTTTTAAGTAGGTGTCTTGGTTGGCTGGTTCAAAGGTTAAGGTTAAGCCAAATCGATCGCTGAATGATAGTTTCTCTTGTACGGTATCCCAATTGTGTATTTCGTCACTATCACTAGGACGAGGGCGATCACTAAAGTATTCTCTGATAAGATGTCTTCTGTTAGTGGTGGCATACACGACGATATTTTGGGCTGTAGCGGTAAGATTACCTTCTAGCACTACCTTAAGGGCTTTAAAGGCATCGTCGTCTTCTTCAAAGGACAAGTCATCGACAAAAATAATAAATTTTTGCGGAATTTCTCTTAGTTGTTCGACGATAGCAGGAAGGTTGTTGAGTTCTGATTTACTAACTTCAACAATGCGTAATCCTTGATCGCTGTATTCTGTACGTAAGGCTTTAATTAAGGATGATTTACCTGTACCGCGACTACCATAGAGTAAGGTATGGAGGGCGGAATAACCAGCTAAGAGAAACTGTGTATTTTTAATTAAGGTTTCTTTTTGGTGTTCATAACCAACTATTTCTGATAATTTTATCGGATCGGGTTGATAAATGCCGATTAATTGCTGATTTTGCCATCTTAAAGCAGTGTAGCGAGCGAAAATACCTGTACCATGTTGACGATAGTGATGAGCTATTTCTGAAATGCTATTTTGCCAATTATCTTGATTATGCAGACAGGTTTTAGGAGATGGTGTAGTTTCCCAAGATATTAAATTATCGGATGCTTGAGATGTGCTTTGTACCCATTGCGCTATTTTCTTATTGCTACAGTTGTAGATGTCTTGCAGTATTTGTAAGTCATGTTTCGCAGCAGCTATTAAGGAAGAGGGAAGCTTTTCTATTTCTGTAGTTTGAACTTGTTGGCTGAAGGGGTTACTGTCAAGAAGAATTTGTTTTATCAAATAGTCTTGCCAAGAGAGGTTGATTTGAGCAAGGGTTTTAAACCAAGTACTATAAACTTGTAAGCATTCTATGGCGGTGACGCGACTGCTTCTATCCTCACTACTGTATAAATAAAGGTTTTGTAATAACTTGATATAAGCTTCGCCAACAGGATTTTTTAAGACAGATTGATACAGCAACAAGGATGCGATTTGTTGTAAGTAGTATTTGCTGCTGGCGAATAACTTGGTCATGAATATAATGGGGAAGAGATAACTTTTTATAAAACAGAGAATTTGACGAGCGACCCTGCTGAGGTTTCCTCAGCGAAGGAACGCGCGAGTTTTAACCTTTAAACCATCTTTGGGATGGGGAGTCGGCACAGTTACTAACTCTAAATTTTGATTGGGTAAGAGTTCCCATTGACATTTTTGTAACAGTAATGAGGCAAAAATACGCATTTCTAAACGGGCGAATTCTTTGCCCAAACATTCTCGTAAACCACCACCAAAAGGGATATAAGCAAAACTAGCTTTTTTATCCTCTTGTCTTTCAGGAGAAAATCTGTCGGGATCGAATCTGTCACTTTCTGTATAGATATCTTTATCTTGGTGAGTTTGTGCTATTTGATATTGGATTGTCCAGCCTTTTGGTATTTGATAGCCATTAAATTCAAAAGATTCAATTACTTCTCTAAATCCTCCGCCTACAGGAGGAATAATTCGCATAACTTCTTTGATAACCTGGTCTAGATAAGTCATCTCTTTGATAGTATCCAAGGTCAAAGGAGATTTATTAGCAAATTTTGTTTGTTCTGCCGTTAATTTTGCCATTACATCAGGATTTTGAGCAGTTAAAAGACAAAAAGATGCGATCGCAGAGGTGAGGGTTTCATGTCCTGCAAACAGCAATAATAGTACTTGATCTTTTAATTCTTCGGTAGTCAGTTTATTTCCTGCTTCATCTTCTGCTTGAATTAATAATCCTAAAGCATCTTCTCCTGGGTTATCTAATTGTTGACGTTTGATTACGATTTCTTCAATATATTTAAGTAACTTTTTACGACAACGTAATGCTTTACCAAACTTTGTCCAAGGAAGATTTATCGGAAGAGTAAATAATCCCGCACACCAATCTTCAAATAATTCTCCTAAAACTGTGTGAGAACCGCCATCAGTACTTACTAATAAATTACTGGCAATATCAAATGTATAATCTCTTATTTGGGGATACCAAATTAATTCTTTTTGTTCCAACCAATTGTTAATATACTGTTCAGTTATCTTTTCCATTGTCGGAATATAACTGGCTAAAGCTCTGGGTTGAAATGCCTGATAAAGTAGTTGACGACGAGACTTGTGAAACTCCCCATTTTTAACAGCTAAAGATAAATCACCTAACAATATTTTGGTGCTTTTGGGCCATGTAGAAACCACATATTTGTTCTCATTCCTAAATAGAAAGTTATTAGCTTCTGCGCCAATCATGGTAACAGTAGGATTGCCAAAGATATTTGTTTGATAAACTTTGCCATATTTAGCTACTCGTTTTTGACTAAAATTAGGGTCGGTGAAAAAGCTAATGGTTTCGCCAATAAAAGGTAATCCAGATTCACCAGGAGGCAAAGGAAGAGATGTTAATTCTTGATTAGTCATTTTTTGGTAATGATAACGAGCTTGCAGAAAATATACTCGATTCTCTTTCACTTTATACAATAAACGATGTTCTAAATCGATACAGCGTGACCAAGTATCAGATACGATATATTCGTACGTTAAGCTGAAGGGTGATTTGGGTTGTAGATATTAGCGATCGCTTTTTTTCTAGACATCAACTATATAGACAAAGCTGTATTGACCATGAGATAAAAATATAGCGATCGCAGCTAATTATAAAAAGATTTACAATCCAATCTCCGTTAAGATTTACAAAACTTGATGATATGGGTTCTGAGGGCATTGTATAAAAGAAATTGTCGGAGTGTTACGAAAAGTCAGAAATATTGAACTTAATCGTAAAGTTTGATGAGAAAATCTTGCTTTAAGAAATTACGGTACTGAACTACAGTTCACTACGACAAAATCCCCCTGTAAGATCGAGTACTCTTAAATAAGCAGTACTCAAACAATTAAGATCTAGACTGGCATATTTTATGTGGTAGTTTGATTCTTAACATTCTACAGCGATCGCAATAGATTGATAACCAGAGTGGTTAGCGTAGAGAAGTAAAACATCAAAACCGATATTTTGTTTCCTTGCGTTAGCTCTTAATTGATATCAAGCTAGGTCTTCGCTATAAGGGTGGAAATTAATTTTATATATTTTGGCGGTCGGGCAGACCGTGACAGCTTGTGGATCTGGCACTGGCGGGGAGATAGCTCTTCTATCTCTAGCTATCCAGGGATGAATCAAGAATCCCCGTCATTCATGGCGGGGAGTGTCAAAACAAGCAATAGTTTTAGGCATGATTTTGTAGAAGAAACAGCCCGAAGATCATTGCTTGGCAATTTGTGTATCAAAACACAATGATTTCAAGAAAATCTATTCCTTAAGGGAGAATCTTTAATGGCTTTTGGACCCGCATCGGAACTTGGTGTCGGCTTATTTGAGGATACTGCGCCTCTTGAGTACGTACCAGGTCGTTCTGAAGAAGAAGTAGAAACCATTATTCGCGCTGTTTATAAGCAAATTTTGGGCAACGCTTATGTAATGGAAAGCGAAAGAGCTACTATTCCTGAATCTCAATTTAAAACAGGTAATTTAAGCGTCAGAGAATTTGTGCGTGCAGTTGCTAAATCTGACGCATATATGTCTCGCTTTTTTGTAACCAGTCCTCGTTATCGTTTTATCGAGTTAAACTTCAAACACCTTTTGGGACGCGCTCCTAATGGTTACGATGAAATGAAAGCTCATAGTGCCATCTTAGATAATGGTGGTTATGAAGCAGAAATTGATTCTTATCTCGACAGCGATGAGTATCAAGAAGCTTACGGTGAGTTTTTCGTTCCTTATTACCGTGGTTACAAGAGCAGACCTGGTCAAACTATGGTGGAATTCACTCATATGTTTGCCATGTTAAGAGGAGCATCTTCTAGCGACTTTAAAGGAAGCTTGGCAGGTAAAACTCCTGTATTAAATAAAAATATTATTCAAGGCACACCTATCGCTATAGTTCCTCCTTCTGGCGGTGCTGCTGGTGATGGTTGGTCTTTCCAAGAACCTACTCTGGGTGCGCGTACTCGTCAAGGTGTAGGTGCTGGGGAAAACGGCAAAGTATACCGTGTTGAAGTCACTGGTTATCGTTCTAGGGGTGCAGTTAACAAGTTTTCTAAATTCCGTCGTAGCAACAAAGTATATCTTGTTCCCTATGACAAATTATCTGATGAATATAAGCGTATTCACAAGCAAGGCGGGAAAATTGCGAGTATTACCCCCGTTTAAATTTAAGGTCATTCTTTAGCCTTAATTGAATCTAAGGAGATGGGGAGACAGGGAGATGTTTCGATCTTTACTGGAACCCCCGATCCATAAATTAAGACAATTTTATTCAGGAGAAATTAAGATTATGCCAGTTGTCGATGCACCTTTAGAACTTTGGTCTGGCAGTACCGCCGATGACAAAGCAGCTATCATTCGCGCTGTATACAATCAAGTTCTGGGCAATCCTTATGTAATGGAAAGTGAAAGACTTCTTAGTGCAGAGTCTCAGCTATGTAACGGCGACCTTACTATCAGAGAGTTTGTTCGTGCCGTAGCAAAATCTGATTTTTATCGCTCTCGCTATTTTGAATCTTGCGCTCCTTATCGTTTTGTAGAGTTAAATTTCAAACATCTTTTAGGACGCGCTCCTGCGGATCAAGCAGAACTTTCTGCCCACATTCAAACTTGTGTTAATGCGGGTTACGAAGCAGAGATTGATTCTTATATCGATAGTCAAGAATATTCCGATAAATTCGGGGAAAACATTGTTCCATACTACACTGGTGCCAAAACCGAAGCAGGTAAGAAACAGATTAACTATAACCGTACTTTATCTTTGTTAAAAGGTTATGCAGAAGTAGACAGTGCAATTAAAAGCTCTGTGCTAGTAGATAGTGTTGCTACTAATAGTCCTGTAGCTGCTACCCGTGCTACGGCAAGTGGTCGCATTGCTGGATACAAAGATGCTACTGAGAAAAAATTCAAAATTGTGGTTAAAGGTGCAAAATTTGATAGTCCTCGTCGCGTGAGTACTACAGAATACATCGTACCAGGCGATCGCATGACTCCCCAAATTCAGCGTATTAATCGCACTGGAGCAACGATTGTCAGCATCACCGAAATTGCATAGCTAAGTAATACTTGGTTCATTATTTATTGATAACTAATTAGTAGTGAGCCATTTTTTACTTTTAATTTAGACGTTCGCCTTCAAGCTAACGGTTAATAGCTTTTAAAAAACATTCAGGAGAAAATCAATGTCACTTTGGGTTCAAACTACAGACGCAGTAGAATTACGTCCCAACTTTACAGAAGATGACTTACAAACCGTCATTCGTGCAGTTTACAAACAAGTTTTAGGTAACGCATATCTTTTAGAAAGCGATCGTCTTGTTAACGCAGAATCCCTGTTACGCAATGGAGACATTACAGTACGGGGATTTGTTCGTTTAGTAGGGCAATCAGAATTATATCAATCTCAATTTTTTGAAAACTCTTCCCAATATCGTTTTATCGAGCTAAATTGCAAACACTTCTTGGGACGTGCGCCCCAAGATCAGGTAGAAATTTCTCGTCATGTTCTAATTTATAACGAACAGGGTTACGAAGCAGACATTAATTATTACATCGATAGCGTTGAATACACCGCAGCTTTTGGGGAAAACACTGTTCCATACCCTCGTAATACTAGCAGTCAAGTAGGTAGTAAAAACGTTGATTTTAACCGTACGTTTAGTCTCTTTCGTGGCGATGCTACTAGCGACAGTGGTAAATCCGCTCGTTTGATTAGTGATTTGGCTTCTAACCTACCTTCTAAAATTACTGCACCAGCAAAAAGAAGCGGTAATGTTAGCAACACTGGTAAACGTTTTCGTATTGCTACCCAAAAAGCGGGTAGTGGTAATAACTATCGTCGTAGTAACTTTACTTATGAAGTAGGTTACGCTCAACTAAGTCAAAAAATTCAAAATATCCAAAGAATGGGAGGCAAAATTCTCAGTATTACTGAAGTAACTAACTAATTTAAAAATTAGGGAGTAAGGAATGAAGACAAAGTAAACAATCAAGAAGTAGTTGAAGAACAATTTCCTCTTTGCTTTGCCGAATATACCTAGAATTTGTCAGACAAAAATGTGAATTTAGTTTTGAGCAATTTCTCAAAGAAAATCTTGATTCTTCATTCCTTCAAAACGAAAAATTAGCCAATAAATTAGGGGAAATCGGTCGTGTCAGGAATGTCTACTACTGGAGCAACCAGCCTCAGCAATTATCAAAGCCGTACTGTGGTTATTGAAGTGACTGGAGTATGTCGTCAAGATGTGATGAAAACCAGTAACTACACTGTCAAAGTACCTTATGGCCGTATGTCTCAAACCATGCAAAGTATCAATCCCATGGGAGGCAAAGTAGTAAATGTAACCATTTTACCTGCGCCACCTCAAAAAGCTGAAGAATCTGAAAGCTAATATTAATTCGAGATGGGCGGAATATCTTAACTCTGCTCTTTTCCCAATAAAAAGAACGCGGACTGAAAATTTCGCACTCTTGGCATCGTGATTAAGAATCAAACTTTTTAATAAGTTTAAATTTAATAAATAATGAATATCGTAGAATTTGTGAAGTTATCTTTCGGTCAGTGGCGATCGCAGCGTAGCGCACATCATTTGGCATTTAGACATTTTGAAGAGGTTACTTCAACTATTGATATTGAACAATTAGCTCTTGATGATGAGAGAGTAATTCAATTGTGCAAAGCTCATAATATTGACCCTCAAATAGCAAACAGTCCTTTTAAAATGAGTTGGTCTGGAGAATCAGACTGGGATGAAGATGAAACTCTAGAAGGCTCTACTATTTTAGTTCCCATCCCTGACCCTGAAAATTTAACCAAAGGTCGTTTACTCAGAGAACAAGGCTATGCAGAAACCATACCATCCATAGGGGAATACTCTATTGGAGAAGACGGGACTTTTTTGTTAAAAACAAAATATGACCGCGCAACAGCAGAAGAAAAAATTTGGTTTGCAACAGATAATTTACGTTTTCGAGTCTCTCTAATCAAAACTAGCGATGGTAAAGGAGTGACAACTGCTTCTTTTTCCTCAGAAATTCGTTCTTTAAAATAATAATTAATAATTGAAGATGGTAGTAGTTAGCGATCGCGAAAAGCTCAAAGAAAATAGCTTGCTAATTAATCTAGCTCGCGCCATGGCTGGAGACTTTAGTAACTACAAGCAATCTCAAGACAACCCCAAAGATTACGCTCACATCCGCGTTTTTTTTCGTCCCTTACCCTGGCCATTTTTCTCAGCGATTGGGTTTTATTCCGAGCAAACCTATGACTACGATTTATGGACTCCTTATCGTCAAGGGATTCATCGTTTAGTAGACCGTGGTGACCATATTTACATCGAAAACTATAGTTTACAAGATGGAATGCTTTACGCTGGTGCAGGACATAATAGAGACATTTTAGAAACGATTTCTCCTGAGAATATTGCTCGTCGTTACAACTGTTCGATGGTATTTCATCAAGAAGGAAATCTTTTTCGGGGTGCGGTTGAACCTGGAAATAAATGTTTAATTAACCGTAAAGGAGTAGAAACTTATCTGGTTAGTCAAGTAGAAATTAAAGAAAACACTTGGATAAGTTGGGATCGTGGGATGGACATTGAGACAGGAGAACAAGTTTGGGGTTCGGCGATCGGTCCTTTGAAGTTTGAAAAACGTGCTAGTTTCGCAGACGAATTACCGTTATCTCACCTCTAAACATAATTTTTATTAATAAAATAAATAAAATGATTTTATCGGGATTAAGACCAGTTATGTTACCACCAGTAGCTCGCAAAAAGATGCAAGCTTGGATCAGAAGTAGACATCTGATCTGTTCGGGTAACTTTTTTATCTTTGAAACCTTGGAATACTCCACAGTAGAAAGATTTGAAGAATGTGTAAGAAGTTTTGGCGGTACTTTGATTTCTGTTGAACCAACGAGAAAGGTTTGGATTGGAAATCATCGTCAAGTAATTCTTTATCAAGCAAAAGCCAGTTTGCATACTCCTCACCATGAATTAAAACAATATTGGATTAAATATGGAGGTTTTTATACTAGATTTGATGAACGTTCTTGTTAGTCAGTAATCAGTTAACAGTTTAAATACAAAATGGAGGAAACAATTTTGAATAATACTTTTATTAGTCCTGTGATAGGTAGGGCTTCAGAATTAGGAGTTAGTTTTTATGAAGATAGCGATCGCTTAGAATTACTTTCCAATGCCGATCCTGAAGAGAAAGAAATTCTAATTAGGGCTATTTATCGTCAGATTTTAGGCAATGCTTATGTCATGGAAAGTGAGCGTTTAGCAGTACCAGAATCTCAACTTAAACAAGGAGAAATCGGCGTTAGAGGGTTTATCCGTCAAGTAGCTAAATCCGAACTATATCGCTCTCGTTTTGTCGAAAATAGCCCTCGTTATCGTACCATTGAGCTTAACTTTAAACACTTTTTAGGTCGTGCGCCAGAAAGTTACGAAGAAATGCAAATTCATAGCCAAATTCTCGATCAAAATGGTTATGAAGCAGATATTGATTCCTATCTTGATAGCGATGAATATCAAAACAAGTATGGAGAAAATATTGTTCCTTACTACAGTGGTTATAAAACCCAAACTGGTAAAAGTGTGGTGGGATTTTCTCATCTTTTCCAGTTACTAAGGGGCGCATCCAGTAGTGATAAAAATCTGATGCAAGGCAAGTATTCTCGTTTAAATAGTTCCATCATTACTAATACTCCCAGTAATGTTATTCCTCCCTCTACTGCTAATAGTTATGGTGGTATTACTAATATTCAGAAATTAATTACTGATGCACTTAAGGTCAATAAACCAGTAGCGACTGTTGCTAAAACTGCGGTGGGAACAAATGGTTACGATACATTTTCTTTAGAGCAAAAGAATAGAGAACAAAAGGCAAAAATTCAACAATTAAAACAAAAATTAGCTGAATTAAGTCCTTTAGCAAATATTGGCGCAGCCAGCCTTAATAAGTGGCAATCTAAAGGTGTTGCGGGTACTTCTCTAACTACTAATAATTTACCAAGTCAAGTATCTTCGCAAGAACAAATTATTGCTGATTTAGAAGTTAAAGTTGCTGATGCTCAACGTTTAGCATCATTTGCAGAAACTCGTCTCAATAAATGGCGTAGTAAAGTATTCTTTTAAAATTAAATTAGAGGGTTGGCAGTGTCAACCCTAATCATGATATTTTTAAGTAAATTGACAAATAGTTCATCTGTGTTATAGTTTCCTGGCAAGTCAGAATAACATCAGATGAGTCAATTGCAAATTTCTAACAAACTTAAAACTAATACATCTTTGGCTAAACCTTTTTTAAAATGGGCTGGAGGAAAAACCCAGTTATTAGAACAGTTTGAAAAACTATATCCCAAAGAATTAAAATTAGGAAAAATAAATAAATACTTTGAGATATTTCTGGGGGGAGGAGCAGTATTTTTTAATATTATTCAAAAATACTCTGTAGATAAAGTATTTCTAAATGATATTAATCAAGATTTAATACTTGCTTATAAAGTTATCAAAAATAATCCTGATGATTTAATTGAATTTCTCTCGGAATTACAACAAAATTATCATCAAAGCGATCCTGAGCAAAGAGAAAAAATATTTTATAATATTCGGCAAAATTATAATGCAAAAAGAATTGATTTTAATTATAGTGATTTGTCACAATGTTCTATAGAAAGAGTATCCTGGTTGATCTTCATTAATAAAACTTGTTTTAATGGATTATATAGAACCAATAAAAAAGGAGAGTTTAATGTTCCTTTTGGTAGATATAAAAAACCTAAAATTTGTGATGATAGCAATTTAGTAAAAGTTTCAAGACTATTGCAAGATGTCATGCTCATATCAGGTAATTATAATAGTTTTGATAATTTAATCGATAGTAACTCTTTTATTTATATAGACCCTCCTTATAGACCAATTAATAAAACATCTAGTTTTACTTCTTATGCTAAATCTGGCTTTAGCGATCGACATCAAATTGAACTTAGTCAATACTATAGACATTTAAGTCAGGATTATGAAGCGAAAGTTATGTTGAGTAATTCTAATCCTCACAATACAGATTTAGAAGATAATTTTTTTCACGATCTTTATGGTGATTATAAGATAAACGAAGTTTTTGCAAGTCGTATGGTAAATAGTGATGCTAGTAAAAGAGGGAAAATTACAGAGTTAGTGATTACTAATTATTAGGTATTGAATGAAATTTGATTTGATTTATGAGTAGAGCAATTGATAAGTCTTGGGAAAAAATTTTTCTAGAGTATGATATACAAAATCATGATTTTAGTAACAAACCTTTTTACATCACAGCTAGACAAATTAAAGTAGCTTGTCAAAATTTTACGGAAACTGGAGAAAAAGAACCAAGAATACTTTGT
>NZ_LR213847.1 GCF_900659865.1 Hyella patelloides LEGE 07179 | reverse complement strand
AAGTTTGTTAATAGTATCTGTATTTAAAGAAAATCTAACCATTCGTGGATTACCCAAATAAAAAGTATAGTATTCATTTAAAGAGTTGGTAGCAGCTATTTTTCGATAAGAAATGTCAGCCCAAGGTATTAATAAAGCAGGCAAAAAAAAGTTAACAGGGAAGAACATACTAGAACTAGAAAGATAAAGTCCATAGTCTAATACTCCGATACCTAATCTATCTAAAGACATAATACCGCTTTTATTTTCTCTGCTGAAAATTATTCTCTGATTTTCTGTAACCAGAAATGTCTTGGGTAAATTATGTTCTGTCTTATATTTTTCTGATAGTTCTTGCCAACCACCACTAGAAGAGATAAACCACGTTACCACAAACATAACAATAATTGCGAAAAGAATATTTTTAATTAGCTCAAACATCTAAATTCCTAATTTTTAAGATTCACCTATCTATGCTTAGACCATCTTCACTGTATAGTCATCGATCTAAATGACAATCGCCTTTACTAGAGAATTCTTTTACAATCAAAGTAAGCCAAGATATGAAGAAACTTTAAGAAGCTGAGAATATGAAACGGATAGTCTTGATTGCGGGGTTTGAATCCTTTAACGCTAACCTATATAGACAAGCTGCGGAGTTAGCAACCTCTCGTTGTAGTGAATTGGAAGTTACTGTATTCAGCGACAGAGACATCACTGCCAATCCTGACACCGTAGCAAATGCATTGGAGAAAGCAGACGTTTTCTTTGCCAGTTTGGTTTTTGACTACGACCAGGTTATCTGGTTGCGGGAGAGGGTACAAGATATTCCTATCCGTTTAGTATTTGAATCTGCATTGGAGTTGATGAGTCTCACTCGGTTGGGTAAGTTTGTCATTGGGGATAAACCCAAAGGAATGCCTAAACCTGTTAAATTTATTCTAAGTAAGTTTACCAATAGCAAAGAAGAAGATAAGCTTGCTGGTTATATTAGCTTTTTAAAGACTGGCCCTAAATTATTAAAGTATATCCCTGCAAAGAAAGTTCAAGACTTGCGTAACTGGTTAATTATTTATGGTTACTGGAATGCAGGAGGTACAGAAAATGTTGCTTCGATGTGTTGGACTATTGCAGAGAGGTATTTAGGCTTAAAGGTAGGAGAAATTGCTGAACCGATTGAAACTCCTAACATAGGTTTATTGCATCCTGACTACAATGGTTATTTTACTTCGCCACAGGATTATTTAGACTGGTATAAAAAACATATTGGTACATATTACCCTACATCTATTAATAAACAAAAATCAGTTATTGGTATTCTCTTATATCGTAAACACGTAATTACCAAACAGCCTTATATCCCTCAATTAATCAAGCACTTTGAAAAAGAAAAATTAATTCCCTTACCTATCTTTATTAACGGTGTAGAAGGTCATGTGGCGGTTAGAGATTGGATGACTACTACCTATGAACAGGAACAAAGAAACCAAGGCAACAAAGAAATCCTTTCTTTAAAAAAAGAAGCTGTAAAAGTTGATGCTATTGTTTCCACAATTGGCTTTCCCTTGGTAGGAGGACCAGCAGGTTCAATGGAAGCAGGAAGGCAAGTAGAAGTAGCTAAACAAATATTGTCTGCTAAAAATGTTCCTTATATAGTATCTGCACCATTATTAATACAAGATATTCATTCTTGGACGAGAAAAGGAATCGGTGGTTTACAAAGCGTAGTTTTATATTCCCTTCCCGAACTCGATGGTGCAATTGACACAGTACCATTAGGAGGCTTAGTAGGCGAAGATATTTATGTCATTCCTGAGAGATTATACAGATTAACAGGAAGACTAAAAAACTGGATTCAACTGCGACAAACAAAACCCGAAGAGAGAAAACTTGCCATCATTTTATATGGCTTTCCTCCTGGTTATGGCGCAACAGGAACAGCAGCCTTACTAAACGTACCCAAAAGCTTACTTAAATTCCTCCAAACATTAAAAGCACAAGGTTATAACGTAGGAGAATTACCAGAAGATGGGGAAGAGATAATTAAAAAAGTAAAAGAAGCTGACGAAGCTACCCCCCTTGCTAAGGGAGGACAGGGGGAATCATTTGTTAACGTAAAAACCCTCGAAAAACAACTAGGTTATCTTCTAACTTCTCGCATTGAAAACAATGGCAGTCTCTCACAGGTACGGGAATAAAAACCTACGGTGATAACTATCAAATTGGAGGCATTCAGTCAGGAAATGTCTGGATAGGTGTGCAGCCACCATTAGGAATTGCTGGCGACCCCATGCGGTTAATGTTTGAAAAAGATTTAACCCCTCATCCCCAATATGCTGCTTATTATAAGTGGCTACAAAATGACTATCAAGCCGATGCTATCGTTCACTTTGGTATGCACGGTACAGTAGAATGGTTGCCTGGTTCTCCTTTAGGAAACACTGGTTATTCTTGGTCGGATATTTTATTAGGAAACCTGCCTAATTTGTATATCTATGCTGCTAATAATCCTTCAGAATCTCTCCTGGCAAAACGTAGAGGTTACGGTACTTTAATTTCTCATAATGTTCCTCCTTATGGTCGTGCGGGACTATATAAAGAATTAATTAGTCTGCGGGAATTAATTGCCGAATATCGCGAAGATACTGAAAAAAATACGGCATTGCGAGACATTATTACCCAGAAAATTATTGATGCTGGTTTAGAAAGAGATTGTAAGTTTACTGAGGGAGAAAAGCAAGGTATTAGCTTTACAGTAGAAAATAGTAAGTTGTTTAGCAAGCAAGTAATTAATAATTATTTTGTAGAAGTATATGAATATCTGCAAATATTAGAACAACGTTTATTTTCTTCTGGTTTACACATTTTAGGGAAAAAACCCGATGCAGAAAATCTTTACGCATATTTAGAAGCCTATCTAGCTGAGTATTGTCCCCCTGAGCCAGTTTTACAAGCCATTTGTCAAGGTAGCGATCGCGAAACGATCCTTTCGATTTATCATGGTTATATGGGTCAGCAGTATGCCAATAGTAAGTATCACATTGCTTCGGATCATATTGAAAAAGCGATCGTAGTAAGAGACTTATTGTTACAAACCACCGATGAAATGACTAATCTACTGCGTGGTTTAAATGGGGAATATATACCCCCTGCGCCTGGTGGTGATTTATTAAGAGATGGTGCGGGAGTGTTGCCTACTGGTCGTAATATTCATGCTTTAGACCCCTATAGAATGCCTTCTCCTGGTGCTTATGAGAGAGGAAGAGAAATTGCCAAAAAAATTATTAGCGAACATCTAGCAGAAAACGATAGTTATCCTGAAACTGTAGCAGTCATGTTATGGGGTTTAGACGCAATTAAAACCAAAGGAGAATCTTTAGGCATTTTATTGGAATTAGTCGGTGCTGAACCAATTAAAGAAGGTACGGGAAGAATTGTTAGATACGAATTAATGTCCTTAGACAAATTAGGACATCCTCGTATAGATGTTTTAGCTAATCTTTCAGGGATTTTTAGAGATACTTTCGTCAATATTATTGAACTATTAGACGATTTATTTCAACGAGCAGCAGAAGCCGAAGAAACACCAGAAAATAACTTTATTCACAAACATTATCTCGCTCTAAAAGAACAAGGAATAGATAATGCTTCAGCTAGATTATTTTCTAACCCTGCTGGAGATTTCGGTTCCCTAGTAAATGACCAAGTAGTTGATAGTAATTGGGAGTCTGGTGACGAATTAGCTAATACTTGGACTAAGCGCAATAGCTTTAGTTACGGTCGAAAAGATAAAGGACAAGCTAGACCAGAAGTACTGCAACAATTACTCAAAACCAGTGACAGAATTGTCCAAGAAATTGACTCAGTAGAATATGGTTTAACTGACATTCAAGAATACTACGGTAATACTGGAGGTTTAAAACTTGCAGCAGAAAAATCAAGCGGGAAAGAAGTAGAAGCCTCTTTTGTAGAGAGCTTTTCTAAAGATACAACGCCCCGCAAATTAAAAGATTTACTCCGCATGGAATACCGCACTAAATTGCTTAATCCTAAATGGGCTGAAGCGATGGCAGATCAAGGAAGCGGTGGCGCATACGAAATATCCCAACGCATGACAGCATTAATCGGTTGGGGTGGTACTGCCAATTTTCAAGATGACTGGGTATACGATCAAGCAGCAGATACCTATATGTTAGATGCCGAGATGGCTAAAAAATTACAAGATGCCAATCCTGAAGCCTTTCGTAATATTGTAGGACGAGCGATCGAAGCACACGGAAGAGGTTTTTGGGATACTGATGATGAGAAGTTAGAGAAGTTAAGAGAATTATATCAGTCTGCTGAAGATGAATTAGAAGGAGTTACTCTCTAAAAAAAAATTTACTTTTATTGAATGCAGAAAGTAGTATGCTGAATTCGCTCACAAAATACATTCAGTAAATGGGTATCCCTTCAGAAATACAATATATTATAGAGAGATTAAATATTGAGTTAGACTATATTCAGGAACAAACACAACATGGACTTGGTATCTTAAAACCATTATTAAATAGATTTCCTAATAATAATCTTTTAGTTCAATTTTATGGGTATCTCAATAACTCATTATTTGTCGTAGATGTTTATAAGCGAAGAATTCAAATTATTATTGAATTACTACAACAAGAAAATTTATCATCAGAGGAAATTCAAGCTACGGGGGAAGAGCTAAGTAATCTACAAGGAAAAACTATAGAATCAAAAATAGGTTTAGAAAATATAATCCAAAGATTAGAAGCATTGTTATGAATAAACTACCAGACGAAAAAGAATTAAAAGCATTAGTCGCAATGGCGAAAGAATTTGAAGCGCAAATAAAGGAACAATCAGAAATAGCTCGTAAAATTGCTGTAGAGTGTGAAGAAGTTCTGAGTAGGAAGCAAAAAGAACAAAAAGCTTGAAAAAATCTGAATGAAAATCGTTTTCTTATTTTGAAATCGCTTGAAGCAAGGCAACGAGGTTTTTGGGATACTGATGATGATAAGTTAGAGAAGTTAAGAGAATTATATCAACCTGCTGAGGCTGAATTAGAAGGAGTTACAGTTTAATGGGCAATGGACAATTATATTAGTAACTATAAGTTATTATTTAAACGATATTTCTCTGCCATTGCTTCAGCATTTTGATATACAAGTATGGGGTCTTTAAACATATCTCCTGGTTGGGATTCTAACTCTTTAGTTGATATGCCAACACGACCTTTTTCTATATCTAAATAAGTAATTATTGCCCTAATCCAACCACGAAGTTGAAAAATTTCTTTTTGACAGATTTGACTTATATTTTCTACAGGAGTTTGAGAAATCATAGAAATATGCAATAAAGCATGAATTCCACAAATATTGATAAATAAACCATATGGCTTAAATGCTACTACTGTTCCATCTACAAGTTGTCCTAATTTTAATGTTCTTATTCTAGCTTTTTGTAACTCAAAAAGTCTTTCTCTTTCTTCTTTTTTTCTGATTCTGGTATCGTATACTTGATATTCAGCATCTATTTGTTGTTTACGTTTCTTATACCAATCAGAATCAATTTCGCCTAGAGCAATATCAACAGGCAAATTTTTGTATAAATCGGCTAAAATACCCACTTTATCGTAGCTAGTTGTAGAAACGAAATATAAAAAGTTTCTCAGATTATATAATTCTTTTTGTTCTAACGTTGTTTCTACTGTATCTATTCCTGCTTCTAAATATTGACCTTTTCCACCACCATACATTGCCAAACGCATTTTCCAATTGGGAACTCGATCTGGCTTTTGAAGTAAACTATCCCAATTTATATTGCTAAGGACGACAAAAGAAGAAGCTGGAATAACATATCTTTCTTTAATAAAATCTGTAATTCCATCATAAAAACATTGAATTAAATCCTCTGCTTTCATCGATTTTTGAAGATAAACAAAAGCCTGTTTTTTATCCCAGTATCTCCATTGCTCGATTGTAAAATCTATCTCTTGATCGCCCTGTTGTCTGGCATTCAAAGTTACACCATAACCTTCTTCATCAATTGCCATCGTTGCAGGTAATTGACAATCGCGAATCATTCCTAACCAGATATATAATTCTTCAAAAGGATCGAATACACATGATGTTTTAATTTCGAGACAAATATTGTCAGTTTCTATTCTGATTAATATTGTTGCAGAAGATTTTTGGATTAAAGTAACGTTCATAGATGAAAGTTTTCGTAATATTATTGTTACACGAGAGATCGCATTACTCAAACAAGATTTTTAGAATGCTGACTGAGAGAAGTTATAAAAGTTAGGAGAGTTAGATCAATTCGCAGAAGATGAATTAGAAGAAGTGATTGATAAACTCGAACAAACGGGAACACTAACAATAGACATCTACAGTAAACTTAGCATTTATCAGTGTTTCGTCTTAATCAAAGAGCATTTAAAATCCTAGCTACGGAAATTGAAAAAGCAGCTAACAAAGATCCTATTGCAGGAGACGTAGCTAAAAAAGTTGCACTCAAAAGATTAGATAAATTACGTTCTCAAAAAGGAAAACCCGTTACTGAAACAGAGTTAAAAGAATTGTTTAAAGACATTCTACCATACTTTAGCGATCGCTCTATTAAACAAGCCATTAAAGTTAATCGCTCTCCTAACAAACTATGGTTGTTACCCACAGTAGGAATGGTTATTGCGGGGCTATCTGGAGTAATTTGGATTATTAATCTACCTTATCCGATGATTCGTCGTCCTGTAGCTCGTACTGCGCCAATTCTACTGTTACCAAGCTATATAAGGATGGATCGTAATTATCGTCAGGCAATTGCCAAAGTAGAACAAGCAGACCAATTAGTTAACAATGCTACCAGTTTGGCAGATTTAAAGTTAGGAGCAGAAAAAGTTGCTCAAGCCCAACAGCATTTAGATAAATTGCCTGTATGGTTTATTGGTTATGAACCGAGAGTATATATGAATTTTTTTCGTGTGGGTTTTTTATTCACTTTAGATGAATTCAAAGCTGCAAGAGCTAATGTTGGTAGAATGGAGGCTACAATTTTCCAAGAAACTAACGCCATGACAAAATTGGAAAGTGCAGAAACATCTATTAAACAAGCAAAACAAGATTATCAACAAGCATTAGACGAGCCTAGTAAACAAAATGCACTCTCTACTTGGCAAAGTGGCATAGATCGATTAACTCAATTACCAACTACAACTCTGGCGAATAAGATAGCACAGACTAAACTCGATGCTTATCGTCGAGATTTTCAAAAAATATCGGGTTTTATTATCGGAAATAACCGCACTAATACTTTAATTGGATCAGCACAAGTCTTTGCCAATAAAGCAATTCTTAGTTGTGAAAGTATGCCTCATTCAGTGGAACAATGGCAACAGTGTGGTAGTTTATGGCAAGAAGCTATTTTGAGATTGGAGAGAATACCATTAGAATATCCTGGTTTTTCAAAAGCGCAAAATTTACTAGCCGATTATAAAACTAATTTAGGAAATATTAAAATTCGTCAACAAAAGGAAGCGGATTCAGTAAGAGCATTTGAATCTGCAAAATCTCAGATTATTAACCTTCCCAAACAAGTAGATAGCAACAACCGAGAACGTGTTATTAGTCAAATACAACAAATTATTTTTCAATTAGAGAAAGTTCAAGCAGATACAACGGTTTACCAAGAAGCTAAAGAATTAATGATTTTGGCAGAGAATAAACTTAAACAAATAGATAGTTAAATTTAAGTTCATTTTCAAGAAAAATATTATTATCTATCTAAATTGACAACTAAGTATGTAGGCATAATTAATTATAAAATCAGGAAAAATCAAGGAGTTAAAAGAGGTAAAGGAGATAAAGAAGGTGACAAACTGTCGCTCTTATATTTAATTCCAACCAGCTATTTATTTATAAGATTTTGGCAATAAGTTACTACGACAATTATTTCTAGGAAAAACATTTTTTAAGTAAAAAATATTATAATTTAGCAAATTGGTTGGTGTTGAGTGATGCCGAGCATTAAATATTAGAAAAAATCATAAAAATTTGATACTCGATAAATTCATAAAAGTAGTAGTAATTGAAAATTAAGCTAGATGTAATATTCATGGTAGGTTAAAAATATTACAACTAAAAAGAGCTATATTGATCGCTAACAACTTAATAGAGGTATCAATGGTAAAAAGCGATCGCATTCTTTCTTTAAAACTAATTAATCTGTTATTTTTTAATCGGTAACAACTACACATATAGAATAATGATTTATCTCGATTCAGCAATTATTGAAGAAGCACAAGCAGCCGTCAAAATGGGATGGATAAAAGGGATTACTACAAATCCTACGTTACTCAAAAAAAGTCTTTTATCTCCTGAAGAAACTTTAACTCAATTAACAGCAATTAGCCCAGGAGAATTGTATTATCAATTGTGTGCCACTGATTTTGATAGTATGGTTGCAGAAGCCAAACAGGCAGTATCAATTATTGGAGAAAAAATAGTTTTAAAAATTCCTGCAACTGATTTAGGATTTCGAGTAACGGCTTATTTATCATCAGAAATTACTTGTTCTGTAACCGCAATTTATAGCCCTGCTCAAGCTGAAATTGCTAAAGAAGCAGGGGCAAAATATGCCATAGCCTATGTCAATCGAGCAACAAGACTACTAGGTGATGGTTTGGCTTTAGTAAGAGAAATGGCTAATATCCTCCAAGGAAGTAATACTGAAATTCTCGCTGCTAGTATTAAATCACCCCAAGAAGCTGCGGATACTTTACAAGCGGGAGCGCATCATCTCACTGTACCGATGACAATTTTACAACAAATGACTACCCATGAATTATCTACAAAAACTGTGGATGAATTCAAAGCTAATGGGATTGGAATTAGTTATTAAAAGCTAAAACACTTTAGCCAGTAAGATTATCTCAAACAAGTTAGCCTAAATAAAGATATCATAATAAAAATTATGTTGAATACAGATTTAATTTTAGTCGCAGGTGCTACTGGTGGAGTAGGACAGTTAGTAGTAGCCAAATTATTAGACAATAATGTCTCGGTGCGTGCTTTAACTAGAGAAAGAGACAAAGCTAGGAAAATGTTTAATGAGCGAGTAGAAATAGTAGTAGGAGACATTCGCTATCCTGATACTTTAGCTTCAGCAACTCAGGATGTAACCCAAATTATTTGCTGTACTGGTACAACGGCGTTTCCTTCTGGTAGATGGGATTTTTCTAACTTATTCCAACCGAAAAATACGCCTCAAGAAGTGGATGGAGAAGGGGTCGAAAATTTAGTTGCTACTGCGCCGAAAAGTCTCAAAAGATTTGTGTTTGTTTCTTCTTGTGGTGTATTACGCAAAGATAGTTTACCATTTAATATTCTTAATACTTTTGGTGTCTTAGATGCTAAATTGCAAGGGGAAAGAGCAATCAAAACGTCTGGTTTACCTTACACTATTATTCGACCTGCACGCTTAATTGATGGCCCTTATACATCCTACGATCTTAATACTTTACTTCAGGCAAAAACCGACGGCAAAAAAGCGGTAGTTATCAGTACGGGAGATACTCTTAATGGAGAAACTAGCCGTATTGATGTCGCAAATGCTTGTGTAGAATGCCTCAATTATGAAAATACTATCAATAAAGCTTTTGAGCTTATTAATTCTGGAGAAAAATCAGTTGAAACAAATTGGGCAAACTTATTTGAGTCAATATAGAATATTTACTATAAACCTAAAGATCGCATTACTTAATTAACTTTCGATCTTTATTTCTTTCTTAAGAGATAAATACAAATAAGAACTATCATTAAATCTCTCAAAACATGAAAAACAGAAAAACTATTAAGGGGTAAAAATCTCAAAACCATAGATTCCTAAAATACCAGCAATAGTTGGCAAAATTGCCCCTAGCTATAATGCAATAGTTTTAAAGAGTTAGACCAAATGACTATTATCCTCACACCAGTATTAGAATTAGAACCTTATACATTTAAAAATCCAGATCGAGAATATCCTCTTTCATACTCTACAGAAATTAACGAACAGTTTTGGCGAGATTGCTTAATAGATTCTGGAATTACGGATTTAGAGCCGTATCAACCTGGATCTTGGTTTGTCCCCTTAGCAAATATTCATAATTTAATTTATTTGAAAACAATCATTAATAAAAAATTTGAAGATAATAGTAGAGAATCAATCGCAGAGATGGATTTTAGTTCTCTTAGTGGTGGCTGTGTTTTTGAGTATCGAGATATTATTATTTTTCCTAATTGTTGTTGCGATTTAGGTGATATTGCTGAATGGGAAGCAGCAACACATTGTAAAAATAAAGAAAAAGAAACATTATGGATTGGTCATCCTTGGCTAAAGTATCGCTCCAAAGAAGATTTGATTGAAATAACTCAAACAGCCGAATCTGGAGAACCTCCACAACCTGAAATTTTTGATATACCAAGAAAAGAGCTAACTATAGCAGTGGAGCAAGCTAAAGAAGAAATGACAGAATTCGCTCTTAAAATTATCCCTATTGCTAGAGAAATCTTACCAAATAACTACAATGAATTGATCGCTCGGCTTGTATGGGGTAATTGTAATTATCAAGAGAAAAGCGATCGCCATTAATTAAATTATAATTTAAATTATCTCACTCTCATTAACAATTTTACCTAATTTTTCCCGCATATTGATTAAATAAATACTAATCAAAGTTAGACATACTCCTGCAAGTTGTAGGGAGCTTAAAACCTCCGCTAAAATTAAATTTCCAAACAATAAAGCAAACACAGGAGTTAAAAAAGTCAAAGCACTTAAGCTAGTAAGATTACCCTTAGAAGCCAAGTAAAAAAAGATACCATAAGCGATCGCACTACCTAAAATTGTAGCATAAGCTAGCGCAAACCAATCAGAAGCAGTAATATCGATCCACTGCCGAGATTCTTGCCAAGCAGATAGTGAAAATAAGGGAATTCCGCCGATAATCATGTGCCAACCAGTAGCTACTACAGGATCGCAATGTTGGCACACATAGCGAATTAAAATTGTACCTACCGCCATTGAAAGAGCAGCTAGTAACATTAACCATTCTCCGTTATCTAGCAAGCCCAACAAGTCGAAATTAATAACGGTAAAATCTCCTTGTAAAATACCATAAATCCAATGGTCGGGGATGCCAATTAAAGTAATGCCTAAAATCCCAATAATTAAACCCAAAAAGCCAAAAAGACCAATAACTTCCCCAAATAACCAACTGGATAGTAAAGCTACTGCTAAAGGCTGAGAATCAATCATTACCGAGCCTAAACCTGCATTGGTACGGACTAAACCTGTTGCTAAAAAGCCTTGAAATAGTGTGCCATCTATGACAGCAAAAAGGGTAATCCACAACCATGCTTTTACTGTCTTGGGTTGAGGACGTTTTAAAATAGCAGCAACAATTAAAATCAAAATTCCTGCGGGAAACAAACGCAAACCCGCCATAAAAAAGGGAGTGGTATGAGAAATTACTCCTTTCATTGCTACCATCGCAGTCCCCCAAAGAAAAAATGGTGCAATATATAACAAGGGGGTTTTAGAGTTTACAGTCTTTTTTAAAGTAGATTCCATAAAGTTAGCAGTCTAATCAGTCTTAGTTAACTTTTAATTTATTTAAACTTGTAGTTTTGTTAACTTAGCACTTTTTTCACGACTGATGACCAATGATTGACCAACGGTGACTGGTTAATCGGGGAGATAGGAGAAATAATGAGCTAGTAGCAATCATTTAGCCAAAGCCTGCTGCAATTTGAATTACTTGAGTTAGTTGCTGTATACTACGCTCTTTTGCAGGTAGTAAGCAGGGAAATACTACTAGATTGGCAATTTTATTAGCTGCTGCGGTAGTTTTAGCATCCAAGGTAATCACAGGTATGCTAGCTAAAATATCTGATTCTGCAAAAGACTCTAAATAAGTTTCAGGAGACTTTAAAGTAACTCCATCCCAAATAATGGCATCAATATCCCAAATTCCCGCCAATAGATGAGCTTGTTCCAGGCTATCTGCTTCTATGATGTGATGGGACAGACTAAAGGAAGGATTCTCAAATACAAAGTCTAAAGCTAAATTTTCTTTTTGTTGACTAATTTCTTCTTGTAGAGAGAGACGCAAAACTGTCAAATTTTGCGCCAAAATTGATTGGCGAGACACTATAGGAGTGAAAAATTGTGTGAGGGTAGCTTTACTAATGGGAAAGCTAAGAATCTCATCTACTAAGTTATTGAAAGAATTTTGCCTAGAAAAGGTGCTATTAATAATTAGAAGAGGAATATTACAAGTTGTCGGATCGGTTTTAAGAGTTGCAACAATGTTATTTGGTTCGCTAGTTTCTAGAAAAGAAGAGTTTAAGAGTATTTTGTAAGGTTTTAAACAACGAGCCTTGTAAAGAGCTTCCGTAGTATTTCTAGCGATCGCACAATGGTAACCTAAGATTTTTAGTTTATCACTTAAATCGATAATTCGTTTCGATGCTGTTTCTACAATTAATACTAAGGTATGGTTAAGCTTGGTATCAGAACAATTAATATGCTCGTCTAAAATTTCAGTTTGAGACTTAAAATTATCAGGTTTTAAAGGAAGTAATAAGGTAAACTCACTACCATAATTGCTTTGAGAAATAATAGATATATCTCCTCCATGAGCTTGTGCCAACTGTTGAGCTAGAATTAGTCCTAATCCTTGATTTTTTTCTTCAGAAGTTAATAAATTAGTATACTGAGAAAATTCTCTGGTCAGAAAATTCTGCTGTGCTTCAGAAAGCCCTCCCCCTTCATTCCAAATGGTAATTGCTAACCAATTTGACCAACATTCTGCGGTAACACCAAATAATTCTTCAGAAGATACTAACTGTAAAGCATTTTCTAAAAGGCGAGTTATAATCTGGCAAAAGTAAGCTTTGTCGGCGATCGCATATTGAGCATTTGGGGCGATATCTAATTGTAATTCAGCAAAAATAGGAACATCATGCTGTTTAACTGTTGCAACTGTTTTAAGTTTTTTAGTTACCCGATCGTAAAGTTGCTTACAGGTATTTTTGATTTCTATAGATTCAAAATTAAATTGTAGTTTTTTCGTGGCTAAGTGAGTAATATCTAGAAAATCATTAATCAGACTAATTAGTCTTTTTCCACTATGGTGAATCATTTTTGTGTAGCGAATTTGACTGTTATTGAGAGTTCCTAATTTTTCTTCTTTTAATAAACTCGATAAGCCAATAATTGCGGTTAATGGAGACTTGATGTCGTGACTGATATTGAGAATGAATTCGTCTTGTAGTTGTTTTAACTTAAACTGTCGTTGCTGCCAAGATTCATCAACCAAACTGTGCTGTAAGGGAATTTTAGTCGCAAAGATTAACCAATAGTTAGGAGAGTCTGTAATGGTAATCGAATTAAAGTTAATCTCTAAAGGTAGCCGATAGTAATACCAAGAATCTAGTTTTGTTTCTGATTTTGCTGTCTCTTTATAATCTGAGATCGTGGTTGTTAATAATTTTTTTTCTGCTGTAAAATTCGGGACATTTGCATCTAAGTGATTGATTTGTCGCTGCAATTCACTCTTAGAAGAAGGAGCGACAGAAAAATTACTCGCTGTCGCGCAATGATAGTTATCATAATTGGATTCCGCCTCTGAAGATACTTGTTTTCTATCAGAAGTCAGCCAGTTAGTACTGGTTTTATTTTTAGCTGAAGATTCTAATAACTCCTGATTCCAGTAATCATTTTGATAGCAAACTTCTCCTCGAATATTTTTGACTATCAAAGGTAAAGAAATCTGGGTTAGTAAAGAGTAAAAAACACTATTAATTTCTCTAAACTCTCTCTGTTTTTTTAGTTCAATTGTCGGCTCTTCCTCAACTACTTTTTCTGAGGATTTCTCTTTTAAAGAAACACCAGTTTGCAGAGAATCAAAGTTAGCTATTATCTCTTGCTCTAAAGCACAATCAACCCCAGAAGCAGAATGTTTTTTAGCTGTTAAATGCGCTTTTGCTTGTTGATTTAAAACTTGATTGCACCATAGAGTTTGCAGTACTTTAGATAAATCTAAAATACCCAACAATTTTCCTGCTTCATCAACAACAAAATAATTTTGCTTGTGTTCTTGCTTACGCAAATAATAACGAGCTAAAAAATCTTCCACCTTCATTTGAGATGGCAAAGATGCTAAGGGTAAAATTGCTTCTTGCCAAAAATCTTTGTCAGAGATTACTCCGCCGTACAAGCGGTGCGACCCTGGCGAGGTTGCCTCGCCCAAGGAACGCGCACCAAGACACGACGGAGCCTGCTCTGACCGTTGGTCAATATTTTGTGACACATTTTTACTGTTTGATAATCTTTGTGTCATTAACCCCAGTAAATAATGATTTTGAATTACTCCTTGGGGTGTTTCATGATGGTCGATAATCGCTACCATTCCCAGAGGACTATCGTAGAGCGTAGAAATCCAATGGTTCAGCTGAGAATTCTTGTAGCAAGCAGGAATCTGTAAGACAAATTCTTTGAGAGTAGTTTTTAAATTAACCATGAACTTCAAACGAGTTCCTGAGTGAGGGCGAGTTGAAACGCCTAGTGGTAAGGTGGTTGAGCTCAACAATAAAATAAGAGCAAGGGCAAGATTTTATTCCGATCCCAATTTCCACCCACGAATTAGCTCAACAAATGCTTGTTAGAGTTACGTCATATTCTAATTATTACGTTTATACACCCTTTCTGGGAACATCTTTCTTACAATTAATTACAAATCTCTATACTGGCGAAATAAATGTTAAGTTTTTATAAGAAGTAACAGTCAATCTTCTGCGGGAGGACAAAAAAACTTTATTTTGGTCTTTAATTTAATGTCAAGCAATCAAGACTTAACTCAAAATAGCGATCGCAAAATTTCGATAAAGCTTCACATTTGTCTTTTTTCAGAAGACAAAGAACTTGTTCATTCAGCACAAAAATTACTAAATAAGGATATTTATCACCTGAGTTTAGTTTCTCACCAAGAATCTTTAGTTGAGCTAATCGAAAATCAACGAGAGAAGATAGATTGCTTGCTGGTGAGCAATGATAATGTGAGTCGTCAGCTATTATCACAACTAGGACAATTAGGTCTTTTGTTTCCCGCAGTAATCGCCTATTCTGAGGATGACTTTTCCCAAGAGCAGATAACTCTTTATCACCCAGCAGAAGTCAAATTTAGTCTTGTTTCTGCCGAAAAAATTGACACTCAAATTAATCTTGCTTTAACTAATTTTCTCAATCTTTCTCCCCATGCTCCTTTAAAAGAACATCTTCCTCAAAATACCCAGGAACGAACAGAATCCCATAATTTATTGGCTTTGCAGCAACATAGATTAGCCGAAAAGCTTCAAGAAAGATTAGGATACTTAGGAGTGTACTATAAACGAAATTCCCAAGATTTTTATCAAAATCTCACAAAATCTCAACAAAAGCAATTACATCAGCAATTAGCAACAGATTATCGTAAGATAATTCTCAGTTACTTTGAAGATGAATCAAATATCAACCAAATCATCGATCGCTTTGTTAATCAAGCCTTTTTTGCCGATATTTCAGTGTCACAAATTCTCGAAATTCATATGGAATTAATGGATGAATTTGCACAGCAATTAAAGTTAGAAGGGAGAAGTGAAGATATATTATTAGATTATCGTTTGGCAGTAATCGATATTGTTGCTCACCTCTGTGAAATGTATCGTCGTTCTATTCCCAGAGAAGACGTATCTTTAGATATTTGATTTGAAGTTGATTAAATAAAATTAAATTGAGCATGAGTCATGTTGAAAATGATTGAAATTATCAACTTAAATACTGAGATTATATTAATTAAACTATTTTGAGATTTATTAATTAAAAAAATATTTAAAATTGGTTATGAATAAATTCAGAAAAACTTATGTTTTGAAGCTGTATGTTGCGGGAAATACCCCTAATTCAGTGATTGCGTTAAAAACCCTCAAAAATATTTTAGAAAAGGATTTTCAAGGAGTTTATGCTTTAAAAGTAATTGATGTCCTCAAAAACCCCCAACTAGCAGAAGAAGACAAAATTTTAGCAACTCCTACTTTGTCAAAAGTATTACCCCCTCCAGTACGTAAAATTATTGGCAATCTTTCCGATCGAGAAAAAGTTTTAATAGGGTTAGACTTACTCTACGAAGAAATTCGCGATCGCTCATAAAAATTGTAGTCAACTTTAATACTTAATAAAAGTTGCAGTCAACCCGCACTTTTAACAGCACAATCTGTTATTGTTGGCTTAAAGAATAACTTTATAAAAAACCATTTTCATAAAATATTAGTTATTTCTCTGAGTGCAGATGAGTCAAAAAAATCCCGATCTAATTCCCACTAACGAAATATTAACCAAAGGTGTTCAAAAAATTCGCACTGCTATAGAGGGTTTGGACGAAATTACCCATGGTGGTTTACCTATTGGTAGAACTACTTTAGTTAGTGGAACATCTGGAACTGGTAAAACGTTATTAGCAGTTCAATTCCTTTATCATGGGATTAAGTATTTTGATTATCCAGGGGTTTTTATCACCTTTGAAGAGTCTCCCCAAGACATCATCAAAAACGCCTGTAGTTTTGGCTGGGATTTAGAGAGCTTGGTAGAGCAAGGCAAAATTTTTATTCTTGATGCTTCTCCCGATCCTGAAGGACAAGAAGTAGTAGGTAATTTCGACTTTTCCGCACTTATCGAGCGCATTCAGTATGCGATTAAGAAATATAAAGCAAAGCTAGTATCTATTGACTCCGTTACCGCCGTTTTTCAACAGTATGATGCAGCTTCCGTTGTCAGAAGAGAAATTTTTCGTTTAGTAGCTCGCCTCAAACAGTTAAACGTCACCTCTATTATGACCACAGAGAGAGTAGACGAATATGGTGCTATTGCTCGCTTTGGTGTAGAAGAATTTGTCTCAGATAACGTAATTATTGTTCGTAACGTCTTGGAAGGAGAACGTCGTCGTCGTACTGTTGAGATTTTAAAACTAAGAGGAACAACCCATATGAAAGGAGAATATCCTTTCACTATGACTAACGATGGGATCAATATCTTCCCCTTGGGCGCAATGCGGTTGACTCAACGCTCTTCTAACGTTCGTATTTCTTCTGGAGTGAAAACTCTCGATCAACTATGTGGAGGTGGTTTCTTCAAAGACTCAATTATCTTAACCACTGGCGCGACAGGAACAGGGAAAACCCTTTTAGTCAGTAAATTTATTGAGGAAGGCTGTCGTCAAGGAGAAAGAGCAATTTTATTTGCTTACGAAGAATCCAGAGCGCAATTGTCTCGTAATGCTTCTTCTTGGGGAATTAACTTTGAAGAGATGGAGCAAAAAGGACTATTAAAACTTCTCTGTGCCTATCCTGAATCTTCTGGTTTAGAAGATCACTTGCAGACTATCAAATCAGAAATTGCCAAATTCAAGCCTTCTCGTATCGCTATCGACTCATTATCTGCTTTAGCTAGAGGTGTTACTAATAACGCTTTCCGTCAGTTTGTTATTGGTGTTACGGGTTATGCTAAACAGGAAGAAATTACAGGTTTCTTTACCAATACAACCGATCAGTTTATGGGTTCTAACTCCATTACTGAATCCCATATTTCGACGATCACAGATACCATTATTCTCTTACAGTACGTAGAAATTCGCGGGGAGATGTCTAGAGCAATTAACGTCTTTAAAATGCGTGGTTCTTGGCATGATAAAGGTATTAGAGAGTATTCCATTAACTCTGATGGTGCTAATATCAAGACCTCCTTCCGTAACTACGAAGGTATTATTAGTGGCTCACCTTCCCGTATTGCAGTGGATGAGAAAAGCGAACTCTCTCGTATTGTGCGAGGAATGAAAGAGAAAGATGAAGAATAAATAACCAATAACCACCTTGTTATTGCAGACTCAACTGATAAATTTCTTGGCGAGAAAGATTCGTTAACTTAGCTAAATGACGACTGGCTTGCGATCGCGTCATGCCTTGCTGTAATAATTGCTGAAGTTCTTTTTTGACTTCACTCTCTGAAAGTAAAATTTCTGGAGCTTTTTCCGCACCCGCAACTATTAAGGTAAACTCTCCTTTTGGTTTGCGTTCTTCCTGATATAAAGCGATCGCTGATGCCAGATCGCCCCGCCAAAATTCTTCGTGAATTTTGGTGATTTCTCTTGCTAAGACGACTTTTCTGGTTTCACCCAAAGCTGTAGCTAAATCTTTTAAAGTCGTAACCAAGCGATGGGGTGCTTCATAAAAAATCATAGTTTTAGTTTCTTGGGCAATTTCTTTTAGGCGATCGCTTCTTACTTGACCCTTAACAGGAACAAACCCTTCAAACACAAAACGTTCCGTTATTAAACCAGAAACCGCTAATGCAGTAATACCCGCACTGACACCAGGAATCGGAATTACCGCAATCGAACAGGCGATCGCTTCTTTGACTAGTAGATAACCAGGATCGGAAATACTGGGCATTCCTGCGTCACTAACCAAAGCAATATTAATTCCTTGCTGGAGCTTTACTATCAATTCTTTTGTGCGATAACCTTGATTATGTTTGTAGTAGCTAATTTGCGGAGTAGTAATTTGAAAATGATGTAATAACTTTCCTGTATGACGGGTATCTTCTGCTGCAATCAGATCGACTTCTTGGAGTATACGAACTCCACGCAAAGACATATCTTGAAGATTGCCAATAGGTGTTCCCACTAAATATAGAGTTCCCAATGCTAAAATTTGTGTCATAACAACTTCATCTCAAGTTTGAGAGTCTTTATGTGTCTGGGGTTTCACTTTCGATTCTACTCATCTACTGATAATGCGAATATCTATTTTTTCCCGATCTCAGAGTAATAATATTCAACAAAGTAGATAATAAACTAAGATACATAACTAAGATTACATAACCTTAAGTAAATTCCACAATTGATTTTTCTCTCCATACATGAACGCTCATAGCAAACTAATAGAAAAGCTAGTCATTCTCGAACTAAAATTATTTACTGGTACTACAACAATTATCACACCAGATAACAAACAGTGGATAATCTACCTTTATCAAGGAATGTTGTTATGGGCAGAAGGAGGTTCTCATGTTTATCGTTTCTGGCAAAGACATCTCAACTATATTTGTCCTCAAGCAAATATTACACTATTTGAAAAAGAAAGAATAAAAACTAACAGCAGTACTGATTACTATTTTATTAATACTTTACTAAAAGAAAAATTAGCTAGTAGAAAAGAAACAAAATATTTAATTGAACAAAGACTAGAGAATGTGTTATTTGATATTTTTCAAGCAGAACACAGACAAAAATTAAAAATCAATAGTCAGCCAAAATCTGCTTACAGTTTACTCAAAAAAAATTTAAATCTTACTTTAACCCCGATCGCTACCTATCAATTATCATCAAAAGCTTACGACAAGTGGTCTATCTGGGCAGGAAAAGGGCTAACTTCTTGTTCTCCTAACTTAGCCCCTCTGCTAAAAAAAGAAAATCAAATAAGCCAGCAGATATCACCAATAATGCTGCAAAATATGAAACGAATGCTTAACGGGAAAAATACTATCAGAGACTTAGCATTACAAATGGATAAAGATTTTTTTGATGTAACTTGTGCTTTAGTTCCCTATTTTTTTAAGGGATATGTGAAATTTTTAGAAATCCCCGACTTACCAGCAGTTAACTTACCTTTGATGTTATCAAGGAATTAGATTTTTTGCAGGAGTTGGAAGTTAGGTAAATGGGCAAAGGAGCGATTTTAATTCCGTTTCCCTGGTATTTTCAAGAAATTAGTAGATTGTTTTTCCTCACTAAACTAATCTTGATGAGGCTTATACAAGAGTTTAGGGTGTAGGGAATTGGTGCAGTCTAGAAATTATAAACTTGCCTACTTTAAAAAAGTATCTTCTCTCATCTGATTTAGGATTGCTATTTAATCAGATAGAAACCTGTTTAGAGCTTAACTTTATAAAATAAGCAAAAATACTGAAATCAAAAACGCTATTTTGCTCAAATAAAAAAGAGCGATCTCTAAAATAGAAAATACTTACCAATATTTACTTAAAAAATAAATTAATATTTTTTATTTCAGAAAAAATACGCCTAGTATTTATACGAAAAATCGGTTATTTTACTAATTTATAATGATATTTACAGATCGGAAAAAAACAGAATATCTATGCCATAATTAAAAAAAGTTAAAATCAAATTCCAAGAAATTTGTTCTATATCGATCCATTTAAAGGGTAATTAGTATCTGTTATATATCTTCAGAAAGTACAATTAAATTATGGGTAACAAATATAATAGTCGGCTATCAAATCAATTAATTTTTCTGAAACAAAAGCAATTTACGGGTAAAGTAAATGTCAAAGATAGTTCAAAAATTGAATGGGCATTATATCTGTGTTTAGGACGCTTAGTATGGGCTGAAGGTGGTATGCATCCTCATCGTGCTTGGAAAAGATTATTAGATAAGTATTGTCCTCAAGTCAATGAAGATAATCTCCAACTAGACAAAACCCAGGAATTTGAATGTGGCGACTACTATGTTTTAACTGTACTCTTACAAAAAAAATTCATTAATAGAGAGCAGGCAACAGAATTTATCAAGATAAGAGCTAATGAAGCAATGTTTGATATGTTGCAAAGTGAGGCGAAAAATCCTCTAACTATTACCCCAAAAACCGCTTCTAATTCTTCTTTTCTGACTTCTGGTTTACAGATGTCTATATCTTTAGTTAACGTAGAAGATGTAATTGTCGAAGCAGAACAAGCATGGATAATTTGGCGAGAAAAAGGACTTCAGCGATTTTCTCCCAATTTAGCACCTCAAATGAAACAGCAAGAAAGATTACGAGAGGAAGTATCGGGAATTGTCTTTCAAAACTTTTTGCGACTGTTAGACGGACAACGTAGCCTGAGAGATTTAGCTTATCGCATGAATAAAGATGTCAGAAGACTAGCATCGTCTTTAATGCCTTATATCCAGCAAGAATTATTAGAATTAGCTAAAATTGACGATATTAAACTGTCTTATATTGAAACTAACAGTTCTACTACGAAAAAGCGTCAAGAACAAATTAACAAGCCTTTAATTGTCTGTATTGATGATAGTCCGCAAATTTGTAACGTGATGGAACAAATTATTACTAAAGCAGGATATCGTTTTATTGGAGTTAAACAGGCTCTACAAGCTGTCCCTACTTTAATTTCCGCTAAACCCAATTTAGTATTTCTTGATATTGGAATGCCGATTGTTAATGGTTATGAAATTTGCTCGCAAATTAGACGAGTTTCCCAAATTAAACATATTCCAGTAGTAATCTTAACGGGAAATGATGGCATTGTAGATCGAGTTCGTTCTAAAGTAGTAGGGGCAAATGCTTTTGTTTCAAAACCTATTGAGATAGAAAAAATTATCCAAGCAATTGAAGATAATATTATGTCAAATTCTCAAGCAGGAGAATCTACTCAAAATATGGTAACAAATCCTGCTTAATTAATTATTTAGCTCTTTGCTAATTGCACACAGTTTTGGATAAAACGCAGTCGAACAATGAACAATAGTTATTAACTTCCAACCTCAAATTAAATTGAGCATAATCCCTAAATTAATTTATAGATTATGCTTATTTGGTTATCCCCAAGGGACGAAAAAGATGGTTGCTAATTGCTGATAAACAGTTATTATAGTAATTTCAAATAGAAACCACAAGTTACTCAGTACTACTTTTTATTCTTTATGCGAAGCGGTATCCGTGATAGGCATCCTTCATCCTTTTACCAATGTTTAACAACGTAAGGAAATTAATTGGAACGACTATAATCAGATTGACCAACGCTCATGTGCTGTTTCCTTAGTAAAAAGGCAGAGTATTCTGTAACCGATTACTTTTTATTTTATAAAATTAACTATTAAAAAAATAAATTTTGCCGAGATCGTCCTAAATTCAAAAATGTTTACGACAGATAAAATTAAAGTGAGATAGGGTCGAGCCAGGTTTCTCCTGATTCTGTATCTGTTACATTCTTTTTTTTAATTAATATTAGGATTCAGGTCACAACACCCAATAACTCCATCTATAAAGTATTTTACTACTTTGAAAAATTAGTATTAATTGTGTGCTGATATATTTTTAATTTTTATGAACATTGGTGTTAGTTAAGCTCATTTTTTGGGAACTCTTTAATTAGATAAATATCATTCTTGCCCTGGAGCAGTTTGTTTATGAGTAAAGTATTAGTTGTTGATGATAGCCTGACGGATAGAAGAGTCTTAAGCACCTATCTGACAGAAGCTGGTATGAGTGTGTTAGATGTCGAAAGTGCCGAAGAAGCAATGGAAAAATTGGGTGACTATCAACCTAATCTGATTGTTTTAGATGTCGTCATGGGCGGAAAAAGCGGGTTTGAAATGTGCCGTACTCTCAAAGCAGATGCTAGTACAAAACCAATTCCTGTTATTTTGTGTTCCTCTAAATCCACAGAAGCAGACAAAATGTGGGGAGATGTTGTAGGCGCAGATGCTTACATCGCAAAACCTGTTAATCGAGATGAATTACTCGATAAAATACAAAAACTAATTTAATTAAAATTAATAGTACGGTAGCCATCAGGTAACTATGTTAAGTATTTCTCCGTCTGATTCTCTATCTCTTAGTCTCAATTCTAAAAACAATGGTCAAACTAAATCTCAGCAAATTCGGAAGTTCTTGCGTTTCTACTTAGGTAGCGGAGAACGCCCAAACTCTTCTATGACCAATAGCGATTTAGCTTTACTAGAAGCGGAAATCGTCACCGAAGTCATTACTATTTCGCCCAAAGAATTATTACCAGTTCCCCAAATGCCTTACTGTGTATTAGGTATTTACAGTTGGCGTAGTGAAATGTTGTGGGTAGTCGATGTCGAAAATCTGATGGGCTATCCTCCTTCTTTGAGTGAAGATGCAGACGAGGATGAGACTATTTTGGTTATGGTAGTTCAAGTTCAAGGGCAATCTATGGGCTTAGTCGTATCCCACATTGATAGTATTATCGAGCAGAATTTAGAGAGCTTTAAATCTTCTTCTTCGGAAATCTTTTCAGAAGATATTATGCCTTTTCTATATGGCTATTTTACCGATGAGAACAATAATATCATTATGTTAATAGATGCAGAAGAGATTTTTCACTTTTTCTCAATCAATCCCAGCTTTAGTAACTATAAATAGCCTTGAAAAAACAAAATAAAAAAACTTTTATGGCTAGATTTTTATTTTGATAGCTAAAAGTTAACCGTAATTTATTGGTAATGTAACTATTATGAATTTATCAACTATCTCTGAAGAACAAAATCCCCTTACTACTGAAAACGGTTCTTCACCAATAGAGTCTACTGCTGCAAATAAAACAGATATCGTCCAAAAAATTAAAACTAATCTTTTTCGCCAGGAACGCGATCGCTTGTGGAAAGTTGTCAAACAAATTCGTCAAGCAACTGAATTAAATGAATTTTTACAGCATACAGCTACGGTAATTCAAAAAGAATTAAAAGCGGATCGCGTTGCTATTTATCGTTTTGAGGACGAGAATCAAGGTCTAGTTGTTGCCGAGGCTTTAGTTTCAGGTTGGACTCCTGCTTTAGATACCGTAATCCCTTGTCTTAGTTTTGGCGGACAGAAAGCATTAGACTACCAGTCTCAAGACTTTGTGGCGATTAATAATGTCCAAGCCAGTCAACTTACTCCTCATCAAAAACAGTTACTTGAAGGACTTCAAGCGCAAGCATCTTTAGCTCTACCAATAATGCTTGATGGCTATCAAACTAGCGGTTATGGTTTAAACGAAGTTTGGGGATTATTAATTGTTCAGCAATGCAGTCAACCCCGTCAGTGGCAAGAAGATGAAATCAATCTGCTCTATCAATTAACTATCGAACTAACCCGCGTTTTACAGCCACCTCTACCCCGTTTACAATCAGGAAAACAGCAAGACTTGGTTACTGTTATTGAACGCGAAATGCAGCAGTCAATGCAGAAAATGCTCAACCAAATTCGTCAGTCTCTCACAGCAGATCGAGTATTAATTTATGGTTTTAATCCCGATGGAAGTGGAGAAGTCTTAGCCGAGTCTTTAGATTCTAAATGGACTAAAGCTGGTAATTCTTTTGATAACGATTGTTTTGTCACCGCAGAAAATTGTCAGTCCCAGTATGTTGTTAACGATATCTACTCCAAAGGGTTTGCTCCTTGTCTAATTGAAGAATTAGAAGCAATGGAAGCAAAAGCCTATATTGCCATTCCCGTGAAATCTGGCGATCGCTTATTGGGAATGCTCGTAGTTTATCAAAACTCTAGTACTCGTAATTGGCAAGAGTCGGAAGTTGAGTTAATGATTAATTATGCAGCTAAATTTAACTCTCCTCTGGAACAAACCAGTTTCATTCGTACCGCAAAATTCCAAGCCAAACAGCTAGAAAAAACTTCCGATAGCGATTTTCTAACTTCTATTAACCAAGAAGCCCAGCAGTCGATGCAAAGCTGGCTGGACAAAATCCGTCAGTCGATGAAATTAGACAGAACTGTAGTTTATGGCTTTAACCCAGACTGGAGTGGTGAAGTTCTCGCAGAATCCTATAGCTCTAATTGGAATCCCACAGGTTCGGTATTAGATAAAGATTTTCACTTTTTAGGTGGTGAATTTGAACCTTGCTACATTGCCAATGACTTACAAAACAAAGGATTAGCCCGTGCTGTTCTAGAGAAATTCGAGCAAATGCAAGCTAGAGCTTACATTGTTGTACCAATTCACGTTAATAATCAGCTTCTTGGAGTATTAGGAGTTTATCAAAATTCTAGTCCTCGTAATTGGCAAGAGTTGGAAGTTATGCAGGTAAAAGAATATGCTAATCGCTTTATTGAGCCTCTTCAACAGACTTCTTATTGGCGACACTCCCAATTCCAAAGTAAGCAAATGAAACAAGCTTTCAAGCGGGAGAAAAGTCTGTCACAAATTTTAGAAAAAGTACGCTTGTCTAAAGATGAACAGGCAGTATTTCAAATGACTACTAATGAAGGTAGAAAAATTCTCGATGTAGATCGTGTGGCTATTTATCGCTTTAATCCAGATTGGAGTGGTAATTTTATTGCCGAATCTGCTGCCCCTGGATGGTCAAATCTGACTGAAATTATTCCTTTTATTGAAGACACCTTTTTACAAAACACCAAAGGCGGACGTTATAAAAATGGCGAAAGCTTTAGCGTAGAAGATATTTATCTTGCCGATCATAAACAATGCCATATCGAACTGTTAGAGCAGATGGAAGCGCGGGCTTATGTGCTTGCTCCTATTTTTCTTGCTGACAGTAGTATGTTTGGTAGTAAAAAGCTTTGGGGCTTAATTGGTATTTATCAAAATACTGGCGCACGTCGCTGGCAAACTTATGAAGTAGATGCTGTCAGACAGCTTGGTTTACAAGTTGGGATTGCTTTACAACAGATTAATTACATCAATAGATTAGAGAAACAGGCTCAACAGGACAAAGCCAGTAACAGAATTATTGAAAAGATTCGTCAAGCAGAAAATATTGACGAAATTTTTAAAGTTGCTACCAGCGAAGTACGTCAATCATATAAAGCTGACCGCACCGTAGTTTATCAGTTTAATCCCGACTGGAGTGGACAAGTAGTTGCGGAATCTGTAGCTAGTGGTTGGGTTTCGCTGCTAGTAGAACAAACTAATGATGAGATGCTCAGTGGCAACCGTACCAGTAGCGATCGCTGTGTTCTGAGAAAGTGGTCGGTGGATGATATTACCGAGACAGATACTTATTTTGAAAGAACTAGAGGTGGTAAGTACACTGGTGAGCGAGGTAAAAAATTTACTGCCATCAATGATATTTACACTCAGAAATTTCCCGACTGCTATATTGCCTCCCTAGAAAAGTATGAAGCTAGGGCTTATATTATCACACCTATTTTCCAAGACAAAAAACTTTGGGGTCTGTTGGGAGTCTATCAAAACTCTGGTCCTCGCAATTGGGAACAGTCAGAAACCAAGCAGATGGTGCAAATTGCCAATCAGTTAGCGGTTGCTATTCAACAAGCCAACTATGTCGAGAAACTGCAACAGCAAACAGAGCAACTAGAACAAACTATTAAGAGGGAAAGGGCTGCTAAAGAAGAATTACAAAAACAAGCGGTAGAAATGTTACGTACTGTTAGACCAGCTTTTAGCGGTGATTTAACTG
>NZ_LR213846.1 GCF_900659865.1 Hyella patelloides LEGE 07179 | reverse complement strand
GATCGCGATCCAGCCCACTGGGCAAAATTGATAGTAGAGCACGAGGTTACTATTTGGAACTCAGTGCCAGCCTTAATGCAGATAATGGTTGACTGGGCTAGAGATGAACCTCAAGTTTTGACAAGTCTAGGTTTGGTCATGCTTAGTGGAGATTGGCTACCACTAGCTTTGCCCCCTCAAATTACAAATCTAAACAGAAATATTCAAGTAATCAGCTTAGGAGGTGCTACGGAAGCATCTATTTGGTCTATTCTTTATCCAATTAAAGTAGTTGAGTCAAATTGGAAGAGTATACCTTATGGTCGTCCGATGGCTAACCAGCGTTTTTATGTATTCAATGAATTGTTAGAAACTTGTCCTGTGTGGGTTCCAGGGCAACTCTATATCGGGGGCGTTGGCGTAGCCAGAGGCTATTGGCAGGAGAAAGCTAAAACTGCGGCTAGTTTTATTATCCATCCCCATACCAATGAGCGGTTATATCACACAGGTGATTTAGGTCGTTATCTCCCTGATGGAAATATTGAATTTCTCGGTCGAGAAGATTTCCAAGTTAAGATTGGCGGATATCGTATCGAGCTAGGGGAAATTGAGGCAGTGCTAATGAGGCATCCTCTAGTTGAAAAAACGATAATTGCCGCAGCGGGCAAGCAGCTGAGTGAAAAACGGCTGGTAGCCTATGTAGTTGCCAATCAGAAAGTCTCCTTTGAGGAACTGAGACTTTTTCTGAGAGAACGACTTCCGAATTATATGATACCGTTAGCATTCATATTTTTGGAAAGTTTACCTTTGTCGGCAAATGGAAAAGTAGATCGAGGTGCGCTTCCTTCTCCAGATATTTTCATCCAAGAATCAGAGAGCAATTATGTAGCCCCCCAAAATAATGTCGAGCAAAACATCGCTGCTGTTTGGCAGGAAGTGCTTAACTTAGAAAAAATAGGAGTAAACGATAACTTTTTTGAAATTGGCGGTAACTCATTACTGATTACCAAAATTTATAGCAAACTAAAAAATATATTGTCGAATGAGCTAGAACGAATATCTTTAGTCGATTTGTTTAAATATTCAACAATTCGTTCTCTTGCCAAACATGTAACTCAGTCTCGAGTGCTACCAGAAGTGGAGAATTCTCAAATGGTCGAGCAACTGACAGCAGGAAAAACTCGACTTAAACAGAGATTAAAAAAATCAAAATCAAAAATAGCTAATTGATAGCTTTATTTTGAATTAGTGTCATATCGTTTACGAGCAAAACCACCCATTTTTTACGTAGGTTTCGATCAGAAATAGCTTAATTATGCAATCTCAACTAACTGACTTAGAAGTAGCAGTAATAGGAGTTTCAGGGCGTTTTCCTGGCAGCAAAAATTTAGAGGATTTTTGGGAAAATCTGGTAAACGGAGTAGAACTGACTTCGGTTTTTACAGATTCTGCATCCGACAAAACTATCAAAGCAGGTGCGGTTCTCGACGATGTAGAACTCTTTGACGCGGAATTTTTTGGCTACAATCCCAGAGAAGCCGAAACTATGGACCCACAACACCGTATGTTCTTAGAGTGTGCCTGGGAAGCCATAGAAAATGCTGGCTATAACTCCGAGGCGGAAACCAGACCCATAGGAGTTTATGCGGGAGTGGGAATGGGGACATACTTGCTCTATAATCTTAATCCTAATAAGGAATTGATGGAATCGAGGGGATTTTTATCGACTTTAATCGGGGTCGATAAAGATTATCTACCGACTCGCGTCTCTTACAAATTAAATCTTACTGGACCGAGTGTTAGTGTAGGAACGGCTTGTTCTAGTTCTTTGGTGGCAGTTCATTTCGCCTGTCAGAGTTTGCTGAGTGGTGAATGCGATATGTCTTTGGCGGCTGGAGTGGCGGTTAAAGTTCCTCAAAGTGAAGTAACCCTTTCTCCCAACGAAATTGCTGCTGCCGATGGACACTGTAGAGCGTTTGATGCCAAAGCAAGTGGCACTATTGGCGGGAATGGAATCGGAGTTGTAGTTCTCAAAAGATTAGAAGATGCGCTCGACGATCGCGATCACATCTATGGAGTCATCAAGGGTTCGGCAATTAATAATGATGGTGCGATGAAAGTAGGCTACACCGCACCGAGTGAATCAGGTCAAACCAGGGCAATCAAAGCAGCTCAGATTATGGCTGAGGTTGAGCCAGAAACCATTACTTATCTAGAAGCTCATGGTACGGGAACTCCTTTAGGCGATCCGATCGAAGTGGCAGCAATGACAGAGGCATTTCGAGCTAATAATAGTAAAAAAGGCTATTGTGCGATCGGTTCGGTCAAGACTAACGTTGGGCATTTAGATGCTGCTGCTGGGATTACGGGTTTTATTAAGACTGTATTATCACTAGATCACCAACTGCTCCCACCGTCGATTAACTTCGAGTCTTCTAATCCTCAAATTGATTTTGCCAATAGTCCCTTTTACGTCAACACTGAGCTTTCCGAGTGGAAAACCAACGGTATCCCTCGCCGTGCGGGAGTGAGTTCTTTCGGTATTGGTGGAACCAATGCTCATGTAGTTTTAGAAGAAGCACCAGTCGTAGAACCTTCATCTCCTTCCAAAACCAGACAATTATTACTACTTTCAGCCAAAACTAGTTCAGCATTAGAAAAGGCGACCACTAATTTGCTCAATCACCTCAAAGCAGATCCAGAACTTAACCTAGCTGACGTAGCCTACACCCTTAAGGTCGGTCGTCAACCCTTTAAACACCGACGGGCAGTTGTTTGCCAAAACACAGAAGATGCGATACTCGCCCTACAAGACCCCAAACGAGTTCTGACTAGCTCTATCGAGTCTAGCGATCGCAACGTAGTCTTTATGTTCACGGGTCAGGGCGCACAATATGTCAACATGGCACGAGAACTCTATCACAGCGAACCGACTTTTACTGAACAGGTAGATCTCTGCTGCGAACTGCTAGTACCCCAACTAAAGTTAGATTTACGCCAAGTAATCTATCCAACAGAGGCAGACACAGAAACAGCAACGCAGCAACTACAGCAAACCGCGATTACCCAACCCGCACTATTTGTTATCGAATACGCCCTAGCCCAACTCTGGATGTCCTGGGGAGTGCGTCCTGTAGCGATGATTGGTCATAGCATTGGCGAATATGTGGCAGCCACTCTGTCTGGTGTGTTTTTCCTCGAAGATGCGTTAGCTTTGGTAACGGCAAGGGGTCAACTGATGCAGCAACTACCTTCAGGAAGCATGCTGTCAGTCGCCCTCTCAGAGCAAGAAGTGCGACCCTATTTGGGGTCAGAACTCTCTGTAGCCGTAATCAATGGTTCAGACTCCTGTGTAATTTCTGGTGCCACCGAGGCAGTAGAAGCTTTACAAAATCAGTTGCTGACCTTAGATGTGGATTGCCGCTTACTCCACACCTCCCATGCCTTCCATTCACCAATGATGGAGCCTATTTTAGCCCCTTTTAAAGAGCGAGTCGCTCAAGTTAGCCTCAAGTCGCCACAAATTCCTTACCTGTCCAACGTTACTGGTAGCTGGATTACAACCCAAGAGGCAACTTCGGCTGAATATTGGTTGAATCATATCAAGCAAACGGTGCGTTTTGAGCAAGGTTTGCAGGAGTTATTTAAAAAACCAACACAAGTTTTGTTGGAAGTAGGTCCTGGTCGAACTTTGAGTAAGTTAGCCAAACAGCATAAGCAAAAGCAGCCAGAGCAGATAGTGTTAACCTCAATCCGTCACCCTAAAGAGCAGCAATCGGATATTGAGTTTTTGTTAAAAACACTAGGTCAGCTATGGCTGGCGGGGGGACAGATAGATTGGTCGGGCTTTTATGCTCATGAACAAAGACATAGACTCCCTTTGCCCACTTATTCTTTTGAACGGCAAAAATATTGGATTGAAGCCCCAAAACCAGCAGTCAAGCAGTCCCTAACGACGGCATCAAAACTTTGGTCATCTTTGATAAAAACTGGTCAGAGCCAAGCAAATGTCAGTGTCTCCGAATCTGAACAGCAAACTTATCAGAAGAATCAACAGTGGTTAGATAGCTTATGCGCCGCCTACATCAACCTTGCTTTAAGAAATTTAGGGGCTTTTGGTAATTCTGACAAAAAATATTCTCTTGAAGAGTTATGGGAGCAATGTCAAATTATTCCTCGTTATCGACCATTGTTATCTCAATGGCTGCAAAAACTGTTACAGCAAGGAAACTTGCAACAACATGAGAAGCAATTTACTAATCTCGCATCTTGTTCGATAGAAACAGTTAATAATCTATTGAAAGAAGTTAAACTGCACTGGAAAAACTCACTCGAAATCGTCAATCTAGTCGAACGCTGTGGCAATAATCTAGCAGCAGTACTGACTGGTAAAAAAGAACCATTAGAGTTTTTCGATGGCTTTTTATATAACTTCAGTGCAGCAGAAAATACCAATCGAGAATCTCCAGGGTATTCTCACTACAGCACCATCATCCGCTCTCTGACAGAGCAAGTTGTAGGTTCGCTATCAGCACAAACTAATCTGAGAATTATGGAAATTGGGAGTGGAATTGGCTATGCCACAGAGGAGTTACTCCCCGTGTTGTCGTCAAAGCAAACCAACTACACTTTTGCCGATGTCGGTAACTCTTTCTTCAATGAAGCCAAACAGAAATTTGGTCAATATCCATTCATCGAATGTCGCGCTGTAGACATTAATCGACCCTTTACAGAGCAGGGTTATTTTGAGGGTAGTTTTGATCTGGTGGTAGCCGTCAAATCATTGCATGTTGCCCAAGATATCAACACTGCATTAGAGAATGTTCGCTCCCTTCTAGCTCCAGGAGGCATACTTCTAGTCTGGGAAAAAACACAACAGACATTTGATATCGATATGACTTGGGCTTTGCTGATGAATCCTTCCCAGGAAGAAAAGCGCAGCTTAGATAATCTTTATCTATCTCAGGAGCAGTGGCAGGAAGCACTGCGGACTAACGGTTTTGTTGAAATTGCTGCCGTTTCTGGAACGGCAGCTTTAGGGCAACAGCTTTTAATGGCTCGAACCAACACCGAAGCCAAGCGATCAATTCCTTCAGCATTTACTAAGACTTTAGAACTAAAAGAGGCGCGCCATGTCTCCCAAATCTCATCTGGTAAAAAGTCTGACATCGCCGACTGGTTCTACATTCCTTCCTGGAAACGCTGTCTACCACTTCATCTTTCTCAATTGGAGGAGCGGAAAACTCAACTTGGATGCTGCTTAGTGTTTGTCGATGAATGCGGCTTAGGAGCACTAGTCCTGAAGCGGTTGGAGGCTGAAGGTGGAAATGTCATAACCGTCAAGATTGGAGAGCAATTTAGTCGTGAGAGCAAGTCTACCAAAGGTCAAACAATATATACTATTAATCCACGAAAAAGGGATGACTACGATACTCTAATCGAAGAACTTATCGCCCTAGATTTGTTACCAAAAACCATTGTGCATCTATGGAGTCTTACACCGCAGAATCGTGCAGAATTGGCACTCGAAAATCTCGATCGAGTTCAAGAACAAGGATTTTACTCTTTGCTGTTTCTAGCGCAGGCTTTAGAAAAACAGGGTGTGTCTGATAAGCTGCAAATCGCAGCCATTTCCAACAATCTACAGTCAGTGACAGGAGAAGAAGAGCTGTCTCCAGAGAAAGCGACGTTGTTAGGACCGATTAAAACCATTCCAATAGAGTATCCGAACATTAGCTGTTGCAGTATTGATATTGTTCTTCCTCAAGCAGAAAGCCTACAGGAGTATAAGCTCGTAGAACAGTTGATGATAGAACTTACTACTCAATTCTCCGAACAGATTATCGCCTACCGTGGTAGGCATCGTTGGCAGCAGAGCTATGAACCAGTGCAAACAAAGATTGAAGCAGAAGAAAATGTGCCTTCGTTGCACGAAGGCGGCGTTTACTTAATTACAGGTGGATTAGGCGGTATTGGCTTGGTCATCGCAGAGCATCTAGCACGTACAGTAAAAGCTAAATTAATTCTAAGTGGGCGCTCAGAGTTCCCCGCTAGAGACCAGTGGGAACAATGGCTCGCATCTCATGAGCAACACGACAAAGTTAGTGAAAAGATTCGTCAAGTTAAAGCTTTAGAGGCACTGGGAGCAGAAGTTTTGGTAGTTAGTGCCGATGTGAGTGTTCTCGAACAAATGCAAGCATTGGTAGAGCGAGCTGGCGAAAGGTTTGGTGAGATTCATGGCGTTATTCACGCAGCTGGAGTGGCAATTCCAGGAAAAATTAAATCCAGAACATTAGATATAGTTGAATCAGTTCTAGCAGCAAAAATAAAAGGCATCTCGGTGCTGGAAACAGTCTTCCAAGATACACAGCTAGACTTCCTCATATTATTCTCATCACTTAGTTCTATCTCGGGTGGATTCGCAGTGGATTACGTAGCTGCAAATGCATTTTTGGATACTTATGCTCATTACCATACCGTAAAAGACGACAATAGTTTTTTGATAATTGCAGTCAACTGGGATAACTGGCAACAAGTAGGAATGGCAGTTCAAAATGAGGTACCAGAAGAATTGAAGCCTTTTTATGAGGAATATCAGAAGAACAGCATTTCTCCAGAAGAGGGTAAGGAACTATTTGACTATATTCTTAGATATCAGCTACCTCAGATCATTGTTTCTGGACGAGATCTGCAGGCAGCAATTCGCCAGCATCGTTACGCTCAAGAAATGGAGGCTGGAATCGGAGTTAGTTCTAGTAAGCAATTGTACCACCGTCCCGACCTGAGCAACTCTTATGTACTCCCCCGTAATCAAGTCGAGCAAACTCTTGCTGAAATCTGGCAAAAACTTCTGGGAATCGAAAAAGTAGGGATTTACGACAACTTTTTTGAGCTGAGGGGAGACTCCCTTTTAGCGACACGAGTAATTTCTAAGATAAACCAAAAATTTCAAATTCATCTGCCCGCAAGCAGCTTGTTTGAGGCACCTACTGTAGAAAAGTTAGCTTTAGCAATTGAAAAAATAATTGTAGAAGAATTAGAAGAAATTACAGAAGAAGAAGCACAAAAATTTGTTTTAGAGAGGTTCTTGGGATAAATTTTATTGATTGAGTGAAAGTTTATAAAAAACCTTAACCTATTAAATCATTAATTATGAACATAAATAAAAAAGAAGAAATACCAACCCTAATGTCTAAGCTTTCACCCGCAAAACGAGCACTTCTAGAAAAGCGCTTACGAGGTGAGGTTGAGTCAGACTATAGAAATAGAACAAGCGTTATTTCCCGACGCTCCAATACAACCCCTCCGCCTCTATCTTTTTCCCAGCAAAGACTGTGGTTCCTCCAGCAGTTAGAACCTGACAACTCTTTTTACAATGAACATCTAGCAATACAGTTGACAGGTTTCCTCGACGTAGCAGCACTTAAGCAAAGTATTAATGAAATTGTGCAACGCCATGAAGTTCTGCGCACTAATTTCCAGATAGAGGAAGGGCAGTCAGTTCAAACCATCTGCCCAGACCTGAGAGTGACATTGTCAATGGTGGATTTGTGGAAGTTGCCAGAATTTGAGCAGAACAGAGAAGTACAACGGCTAGTGACAGAGGAGATTCAATGTCTATTCAACCTGATTCAAGGTCCTCTGCTACGCTGGACATTGCTAAAGCTAGGTAAACAGAAATATGTTCTGCTATTGGTCATACATCATATTGTTGGTGATGGCTGGTCTTTGGGCTTACTGATACGCGAGTTCTCAGCCTTCTATCAAGAGTTTACGACGGGAAAACCTGCGTCTTTGCCCGAACTGCCAATTCAATATGCTGACTTTGCTGTCTGGCAGCGACAGGAGTTGCAAGGAAAAAAGCTAGAGTCCCAACTGTCTTACTGGAAGCAGCAATTAGAAAATGCTCCACCCCTGCTGCAACTGCCTACAAACCTACCGCGACCACCAGTCCAGACATACCGAGGTGCCAGAATATCATTCCTGATACCGCAGAATCTGACCCAAGCACTTCAGGCCCTCGCTCAGAAAACCGAGGCGACACTGTTCATGACTCTATTGGCAGCGTTCAACATTTTGCTCTCCCGCTATACTGGGCAAGAAGACATCATTGTTGGTTCGCCCATAGCTAACCGCAACCGCTCTGAAATTGAAGGACTGATTGGCTGTTTTATTAACACCCTGGTATTACGCACTGATTTTTCAGGTAATCCAACTTTTGAGGAACTCTTATGTCGAGTGCGAAAGATGATGATAGGTGCCTATGCCCATCAAGATTTACCCTTTGAAAAATTGGTTGAGGAACTACAGGTAGAACGAGACCCCAAATACAATCCCATATTCCAGATGTCATTTGGCTTGCAAAATACTCCCAAGGTAAAATTTGAACTGCCAGAGCTGACCATCACACCTTTTGAGGTTGAACATACTAAAGCTTTGTTTGATTTGCACCTGGATCTGACAGAGACGGATTTAGGGTTAGAAGGTTTTTGGGAGTATAGTACCGATTTGTTTGAAGGCTCAACTATCGAGCGCATGAGTAGGCAGTTCCAAACCTTACTCGAAGCAATAGTAGAAAATCCTCAGAAACTCGTTGCTGAGTTACCCTTACTTAGGGAATCAGAACGGCAGCAGCTATTAGTAGAGTGGAATGATACTCAAGTAGACTATCCCCAGGGTCAATGCATACATCAAATATTTGAGAAGCAGGTAGAAAAGACACCCGATGCGGTAGCGGTAGTATTTGAAGACCAGCAGCTAACCTACCAAGAACTCAACGCCAAAGCCAATCAGTTAGCACATTACCTGCAACACTTGGGAGTAAAACCAGAGACGCTAGTGGGCATTTGCGTCGAACGGTCACTGGAAATGGTTGTAGGACTGCTCGGCATTTTCAAAGCAGGTGGAGCTTATGTCCCCCTCGACCCTTATTTTCCTCAAGAAAGGTTGAGCTACATGTTGGCTGATTCGAGGGTGGAGGTGTTGCTAAGCCAGAGTTCATTACAGACATCTTTACCCAAACATCAAGCAAGATTAGTTTGTTTAGATACTGATTGGAGCGCAGTAGCACAACAAAGTCAGGAGAATCTTGAGGTTGAGTTAGGTTCAAAGAATCTTGCTTATGTAATTTATACTTCAGGCTCAACTGGAAAGCCCAAAGGAGTACAAATTCCACAGCGAGCTTTGATTAATTTTTTAAATTCCATGCGCCTCACTCTGGGCATAAAAGAAGAAGAACTTCTCCTCTCAGTGACAACTCTATCCTTCGATATCGCAGCATTAGAAGTATTTCTACCACTGATTACCGGCTCTGGTTTGGTATTAATTAGTCGTGATGTTGCCATGGATGGTTCTCAGTTGTTAGAAAGGCTGAGTACATCCAATGCCACATTCATGCAAGCCACACCAGCAACATGGCGGTTATTGCTAGCAGCAGGCTGGCAGGGAGGTCAGCACTTAAAAGTTCTTTGTGGTGGTGAGGCTTTAGATAACTCTTTAGCTGCTGATTTAGTAACAAGAGGTACTGAGGTCTGGAATTTATACGGTCCGACAGAATCGACAATTTGGTCAGCCGTCTATCAGCTAGAGCCTCAACGGAAAACCTCCGCAACAGAAGGCACGATTCCGATTGGTCGTCCTATAGCCAACACCCAAATCTATCTTTTAGACCAAAACTTGCAACCAGTTCCTATCGGGGTAGCAGGAGAACTGTATATTGGAGGTGATGGACTTGCCCGTGGCTATCTCAACCGTCCAGAATTGACCCAAGAAAAATTTATTCCTAACCCGATTGCTCCTTCTTTATCACAAAGACTTTACAAGACAGGAGATTTAGCTCGCTACCTGAGTGATGGCAATATTGAATATCTTGGTCGCATCGACCATCAGGTAAAGATTCGTGGCTTTCGTATCGAGCTGGGAGAAATTGAGGCGGCACTTAATACTCATCCTCAAATTCAACAGGCAGTAGTAATAGCTAGAGAGGATATTCCAGGAAACAAAAGTCTGGTGGCATATATCGTGACTCGAGAGGAATCAATTCCGACAAATCAACTGCGAGAATTCCTCAGTTCCAAGCTACCAGAGTACATGGTACCTAATATCTTTGTCACCTTAGACACTTTACCCTTGACACCCAATGGCAAAGTAGACCGCAAAGCATTACCTGCACCAGAGGGAAAAATTGCTCTAGAGCAGGAATACGTGGTACCACGTACGCCAAATGAAGAGATCATTGCCAATATCTTTAGTTCGGTTCTCGGTGTGTCAAAGGTGGGAATCTACGACAACTTCTTTGAATTAGGGGGACATTCTCTGCTAGCAACTCAGTTAATCTCCCGACTCAGAGTTGTCTTAGAAATAGAAATCCCCCTGCGGGCAATTTTTGAGTCTCCTACCGTAGCTCAACTAGAGCCAAAAATTAAGCAGTTACGTGCTACGGAGAGTGGAATAAGTCTGCCACCGATTCAACCTAGAAGCGAGGAAGGACAATTGCCTCTATCCTGGGCGCAAGAGCGACTGTGGTTTTTGAATCAACTTGAAGAGTCAAGTGCTACTTACAACATGTCAGGAGCAATTCGGCTCAGTGGTCAATTAGATATTAATGCCCTGCAACAAGCATTGTCAGAAATAGTACATCGTCATGAAGTGCTACGTACTAGCTTCTCAAACGTAAATGACAAACCAATTCAGGTAATTGATCCAGAAGTCACCCTGGAAATTAATGTCGTAGATTTACAGCAGTTGGAACTAACCGAACGAGAAACTGTATTACAGCAACGAGTACAACAAGAAGCTACTATCCCCTTTAACCTGGAAATGGCACCATTGTTCAGGTGTAATTTGTTGCAACTAGATACCAGAGAATCGGTCTTATTATTGACAATGCACCACATCGTCTCTGATGGTTGGTCGATTGGGTTATTGATTCAAGAACTGTCGAGTTTATATTCAGCATTTTGTGCGGGAGAATCATCACCATTATCAGAATTACCAATTCAGTATGCTGACTTTGCCCTGTGGCAAAGACAATGGTTGAGTGGAGAGGTATTAGAAACTCAGCTAGATTACTGGCAGCAGCAATTGCAGGGTGCGCCAGAATTACTCCAGTTACCGACTGACCGCCCTCGTCCGATTGAGCAGACCTATCGAGGAGCTACTCAAAGTTTTACTTTAAATCCTGAATTAACCCAAAAGTTACGAAGCTTGTCTCGGGAGTCGGGGAGTACTTTATTTATGACCCTGTTGGCAGGATTTGCCACTTTACTCTATCGCTATAGCGGTCAATCAGACATTCTAATTGGTTCACCAATAGCCAATCGCAATCGTAGTGAGATTGAATCATTGATTGGCTTTTTTGTGAATACTTTGATGTTGCGAAGCAATTTGGCAGATAATCCCCGCATCCAGCAATTGCTGGCACAAGAGAGAGAAACAACTCTCAAAGCCTATGAGCATCAAGATGTGCCGTTTGAGAAACTGGTAGAAGTGTTGCAACCACAACGCTCTTTGAGTCACTCGCCTCTGTTTCAGGTGATGTTTATCTTGCAGAATGCGCCGATTGAGGAGATGGAATTACCTGGTGTAACTTTGACTCAGTTAGAGCGGGAAAGTACAATTGCTAAGTTTGATTTAACCCTATCGGTCAAAGAAACTGAGCAAGGATTAGAGGGTTTTTGGGAGTACAACACCGATTTGTTTGAAGGCTCAACTATTGAGCGCATGAGTCAGCACTTCCAAACTTTACTCGAAGCAATAGTAGAAAATTCTCAGCAACGAGTTTCTGAGTTACCCTTACTTAGGGAATCAGAACGGCAGCAGTTGTTAGTAGAGTGGAATGATACTAATAGCGAATATCCAAGAGATAAATGCATACATCAAATATTTGAGGAGCAGGTAGAGAAGACACCCGATGCGCTAGCAGTGGTATTTGAAGACCAACAGCTAACCTACGACGAACTCAACGCCAGAGCCAATCAGTTAGCACACTATTTACAGCCGCTTGAAGTTGCTTCGGGAGTGTTAGTAGGAATTTGTGTTGAACCATCTCTAGAACAGATAGTAAGTATCTTGGCTATTCTCAAAGCAGGTGGCGCATATGTGCCGTTAGATCCCAACTATCCGCAAGAAAGACTGGCATTCATGCTGTCAGATTCGGAGGTACGTATCCTGATAACGCGGCAGCCTCTGAGAGACAAGATTTCTCCTCAACAGGCACATATCGTCTGTCTGGATCGAGATCAAGATGCCATTGCCCAAGAAAGTGTTGCTAATTTAGATTGTCATGCAACACTCGACGATCTAGCATATGCTATCTATACATCGGGTTCTACAGGAAGACCTAAAGCCGTTCTCGGCAAGCTTGGTGGCATTGTCAACCGCCTGAATTGGATGTGGAAAATGCTGCCATTTAGAGCGGATGAAGTTTGCGTTCAAAAAACATCTATTAATTTTGTCGATCATGTCGCAGAAATATTTTCGCCCCTCTTAAAAGGAATTGCGCTGGTAATTGTTCCAGAGGAGACGCGGAGCGATATTCCTCAGCTGATGAACTTGTTAGGTAAGCAAAAAGTAACCAGAATTGTTCTAGTGCCATCATTGCTCAAAGCGATGCTCGACAGTGCCTCCCAACAATTGACACAGCTTCAATATCTCAAATATGTTTTTTGTAGCGGAGAAGCCTTACCCCTCTCCTTAGCTGAAGCATTTCACCAAAAACTTGGTTCGGCTAGATTGTTTAATCTTTATGGCTCATCAGAAGTTGCTGCTGATGTTACCTGTTTTGAAGTAAATTTTTGGGAAACACGCCAAAGAATACTGCAATATTTTAAGCCAAAAATTGTTCATGATGGGATTGAAGAACAGGTTCATGAAATTCATCAGAAACCCTTTACTGAGCCTGGTGTCACTCCAGAAATGCTAGCGACAAAATTTCAGCAGAGTGAATTGCCCTTACATCCTGTAACAGTTGATGATTATTACGATAAATTCAACCAAGAAGTACTTCCCTATGCTGTAGATACTGGTTCTCCTACATACATTGGGCATATGACCTCTGCTTTGCCAGATTTTATGCACGATATGAGCAAGATGATCTCTCGCTTGAACCAAAATCTAGTCAAGATCGAGACCTCAAAGTCTTTGATCTTTTTAGAACGAGAGGCGATCGCCATGCTGCATCGTCTTGTTTATGACTTTAAAAGTGAATTTTACGCCGAAAACATTCAGCAGAAAAATCGCAATCTTGGCATCATCACTACTGGTGGTACTACGGCAAATATTAGTGCCTTATTGTGTGCGCGAAATTCTGGATTGTTTACCCAAAAAGAGTCGGGTAAGTTATCAAAAGATAGTCTTTACAAAGTTTTGCAGAAAAAGGGATATGACGATATCGTGATCATTGGCTCTCGGCTAATGCATTATTCCCTTAATAAAGCTGCTTCTATCTTAGGTATGGGGACAGACAATATTGTCTTTATTGACAGTAATAAAGACGGAAATTTAGATCTCCATCAGTTGAAAGAAAAAATCCATGAATGCAAAAGAAATAAGCTATATATCTTGGCCCTTGTGGGTATCGCTGGCACGACCGAAACTGGAGAAATAGATCCTTTAGGTGAGATGGGAGAAATCGCTCAGGAATTCGGCATTCATTTCCATGTGGATGGTGCTTGGGGTGGTGCAACAATGTTTTCTGATAAGCATAAAGAAAAATTAACAGGAATTGAGCAAGCAGACTCAATAACTATTTGTGGTCACAAACAGCTATATTTACCCCAAGGTATCAGCGTTTGTCTATTTAAAGATCCGCAGTTGTTGAACGCTGCCACAACTACAGCTCGTTACCAAGCTCAGCCAGATACATTCGATGTGGGACGATTCACAATTGAAGGCTCACGCTCAGCGATTTCGTTGTGCTTACACGGTGCGCTTAATATTATTGGCAAAAAGGGATATGAGATTCTGATTAACAATGGCATAGAGAAAGCCCAATACTTTTTTCGACTGATTGCACAACTGGAACCATTTGAACTCATGATGGAACCAGCCTTAAATATTGTCAATTATCGATATCTTCCAGAAGACTTAAGAGCCAAGGCACTACAAAAATCTTTGAGTGAGGATGATATTCAAAGAATAGATCGACTCAATACTCAGATCCAAAGAGAGCAGTTTGAACAAGGACAGACCTTTGTATCTAAAACTACCTTGATGAATCCCATCTATGGCAGGGAAATAGTTGTATTTAGAACTGTTTTGTCCAATCCCAATACTACTGCAACAGATTTACAGCATATTCTTGAGGATCAACTGAGAATTGCTAATCAAATTGAAGCCAAAAGCATACCAGGAATTAGCTCTAGTGACACGGAGACTAACGTAGTCCATCAAGAAGCAATACATTTGCGTTTGGTAGAAGACTCACAAGCAAATCTAGAAGAATATCTGAAAAAAAATACGATTCCAATTGGAAAACCGATTGATAACACTCAGATATACATTCTAGACCAGTACGGCAATCTTGTACCGCCAGGTGTTTCGGGTGAGCTATATGTAGGAGGAGAGGGACTGGCACAAGGATATTTAAATCTGCCTGAGTTAACCCAAGAAAAGTTTATCTTTAATCCGCTCAATAAAAACCATGGCAAAAATAATCAAGCAAAAGATCAAAGATTGTATCGGACTGGAGATTTAGCTCGCTGGCTGCCAGATGGCAATATCGAGTTTTTAGGGCGTATTGACCACCAAGTAAAAATTCGCGGCTTCCGTATCGAGTTAGGGGAAATTGAAGCAGTACTGAATACTCATCCTCAAATTCAACAAAATGTAGTTGTTGCTACAGATAACCAGGGCAATGATAAACGCTTAGTTGGCTATGTGGTCGCTGAAGAGGAATCAATTTCTACAAATCAACTGCGTGAATTTCTTCGTTCCCAGCTACCCGAATACATGGTGCCAAATATTTTTGTCCAGTTAGACATTTTACCTTTGACACCAAATGGCAAAGTAGATCGCAAATTGTTACCAGCACCCGATGAAGAAATCAGCAGTCAACAGGAATATGTAGCACCACGAAACCCAAGTGAAGAAACAACTGCCAATATCTTTGCTTCTGTCTTAGGCGTGTCAAATGTCGGAATTTACGACAACTTCTTTGAGTTGGGCGGACATTCTCTGCTGGCTACCCAAGTGATTTCTCGCTTGCGAGAAGAATTCCAAATTGATTTACCTCTACGCAGTCTGTTTCAAAGACCTACCGTAGCTCAATTAGCAGAATATATTACCACTACCAGTCAGGTAGTAAAGCAAGTATCACGATCTCCAATTTCTGAAGCAAAAGGACGAAAAAAAATAGAATTATGAAAACTATTGATGAATTTTTAACATCGCTTTCTCAACAAGATGTCAAGCTTTGGCTCGAAAACGATCGCCTGTGTTGTGATGCTCCTGAAGAAGTACTAACTTCTAGCCTCAGTTCTCAGCTAGCAGAACGCAAACAAGAAATTATTGCTTTTCTCAATCGAGTCGATCTGGCTACTAAATCGAGGCAGACAATTACACCTGTTGCTAGAACAGAAAACATACCTTTGTCGTTTGCGCAACAAAGATTATGGTTTCTCGACCAAATGGAGCCGGGCAACCCTCTCTACAATCTTGCTGGGGCTGTGCGTCTGGAGGGTTCACTCGATATAGCTGCCTTTGAGCAAAGCTTTAATGAAATCGTGCGTCGTCATGAATCCTTGCGAACTACATTTAAAACCATAGACGGTCAGGCTGTCCAAGAGATCGCACCAAACTTAAAGCTAGCACTACCCATATTAGATTGGCGACAGTTGGAACAGAAGGAGCAAGAAACGGAAGTTTTACGTTTAACAGAAGATGAAGCCCAACGACCTTTTGATCTGGCTACTGAACCATTAATTAGAACTACTTTAGTGCGTTTGGCTAACGCAGAATATGTGGCACTATTAACCATGCACCATATTGTTTCCGATGCCTGGTCTATGGGGGTATTCGTTCGAGAACTTAGTACCCTTTACGAGGCATTTTCTACGGGTCAACCGTCTCTACTGCCAGAGTTATCTATTCAGTATCCTGACTTTGCTGCCAGGCAGCGTCAGTGGCTCCAAGGTGAAGTATTAGAAACTCAGCTATCCTATTGGCGAAAACAACTTGGTGGTAGTCTGCCAGTTTTGCAGTTGCCGACAGACCATCCCCGACCTAAAGCCCAGACTTTTAGAGGCGCGAAATATTCTTTTTCTTTAGATAGCGAACTCACAGAGGCACTTAAAGAACTGGGTCAGCAAGAAGAAGTAACGCTGTTTATGACTCTGCTAGCAGCGTTTAAGACTTTACTTTACCGCTATACCTTTCAAGAGGACATCCTGGTAGGTTCTCCCATTGCCAACCGCAATCGAACAGAGACAGAACAGTTAATTGGCTTTTTTGTCAATACCTTAGTGCTGCGTGCTGACTTGTCGGGCAATCCTACTTTTCGAGAATTGTTAGGGAGAATCAGACAGATAACCTGGGATGCTTATGACCATCAAGACTTGCCGTTTGAGAAGTTAGTAGAGGAACTTCAACCAGAGCGAGACTTGAGTTATAGTCCTCTGTTTCAAGTCAAGTTCATGCTGCAAAACGCCCCCCAATCAGAGCTAAAACTTTCTGACATAACACTAAGTTTTTTGGACTCAAAAACCAGAACGGCTAAATTGGATTTGAGCCTCGATATGTATGAAACTGATTCTAGATTGGTTGGTAATTTTGAGTACAATACAGATTTATTTGACGAGACGACGATCGCGCGAATGGCAGACCATTTTGGCAGTTTGTTATCGGGCATTATCGCTAATCCAGAGCAACCAATTTCACAATTACCGTTATTAACCCCAGCCGAACGAAAGCAAATATTATTTGAGTGGAATAATACTCAGACTGAGTATCCTCAAAACCTATGCTTTCATCAATTATTTGAAGAGCAAGCCAAGGAAACTCCTGATGCGGTCGCAGTAGTTTTTCAAGAGCAGAAATTAACCTACGAAGAACTCAATCAGCGCGCCAATCAGTTGGCACATTACCTACAAAAGCTGGGAGTCAAGCCAGAATGTAAGGTTGGACTTTGTGTAGAGCGATCGCCTGAAATGATTATCGGTATGTTGGGCATTCTTAAAGCAGGGGGAGCATATCTTCCTTTAGATCCGACCTATCCCCAAGAGCGTCTTGATTTTATGTTGTCAGATTCTCAGGTTAATATTCTCCTGACTACCCAGAAGTTAAAGTCTCAGCTATTTCAACTCCCAGGTCAAATTGTCTGCTTGGATAAAGATGAGTTCGCGCAAGAAAATTCTTCTAATACTGATAGTAAGGTTACGGTTGATAACTTAGCTTACTTAATTTATACTTCAGGGTCTACGGGAACGCCCAAAGGCGTTTTAGTTACTCATGAAGGATTGGTAAATCTGACTCAAGACAAAATTAGGACTTGTAAAGTTAGAGCCAATAGCCGCATCCTGCAATTCTTTTCTTTTAGCTTTGATGCCTCTATCCCCGAAATAGTCATGGCGTTAGGTTCTGGTGCCGCATTGTATTTGGGAACGGCAACCAATGTATTACCAGGTCAAGCTTTACTGGAATTTCTGCGCCAGCACGCTATTACCCATATAACTATTACACCTTCGGCACTAACAGTTTTACCACCAGCAGAATTACCAGATTTAGAGATGGTTTTGGTAGGGGGAGAAGCTCCATCACCCGAATTAATCTCCCAATGGTCACAAGGGCGATTGTTTATTAATGCCTATGGTCCTACGGAAACGACGGTTAACGCAAGTATGGTGGAATGTGGTAATGGTGAAGACTTGTTACCTACCGTTCGTCCCGCAGCTAACAAACAGCTTTATATTTTAGATCCAAATCTACAACTAGTTCCCATTGGTGTCCCTGGAGAATTACATATTGCTGGAGTTGGCTTGGCACGAGGCTATCTCGATCGCCCAGTGAAAACTGCCACAACATTTATCCCCAATCCTTTTAGAGATCGACCTGGAGCAAGGCTATACAAAACTGGAGATTTAGCTTGCTACTTAAAAGGTGGTCGGATACAACTTCTGGGTCGTATCGACCACCAAGTAAAGATTCGTGGCTTCCGCATCGAGTTAAAGGAAATTGAAACAGTACTCAATACTCATCCCCAAATCCATCAGGTGGTAGTAATAGCCAGAGATGATATTTCAGGGAACAAAAGTTTGGTGGCGTATATTGTTATTCAAGAGGAGACACTCAGCAGCGGTCAACTGCGTCAATTTCTAGAGCAAAAGCTCCCCGCATATATGCTGCCAAATATCTTTGTCACGTTAGATACTTTGCCCTTGACACCAAATAACAAAGTAGACCTCAAAGCATTGCCAGCACCCGATAATGCTAGACCCGAATTAGACAAAGCGTTTGTGGCTTCCCGAACTCCTGTCGAGACGAAGCTGGTCGAGATTTGGTCTCAAGTCCTCGGTCTGGAACAGATTGGTATTGACGATAACTTTTTTGAAATAGGAGGAGATTCCATCCTCATGATTCAAATAGTTGCCAGAGCTAATCAGGCAGGTTTACAGATAACCCCCAAACAGTTATTTGAACATCAGAACATTGCTGGATTAGCAGCAGTAGCAACAATAGCAAATACTAAAGAGCCACTTTTAGCAGAGCAAGGGTTAGTTACAGGAAAAGTTTTCTTAACGCCCATCCAAAAATGGTTTTTCGAGCAAAATCTATCGAAGCGACACCACTATAATCAAGCTGTTTTACTAGAGGTGCAGCAACAGATCGATTTAGATCTTTTAGAGCAAGCATTACAGCAGTTATTACTCCATCACGATGCCCTGCGCCTAAAATTTGAATCAACCGAGTCTGGATGGCAGCAGGTTCATCAATCTAGTGCCGATGTATCTTTACAGTTAAACCGTTGGGATTTCTCAGCGTTAACTGAGGCAGAGCAAAAGCAAGCAATAGAGACAACTGCCAACGAATTACAAGCAAGTTTCAATCTTGCAACTGGATCGCTTTTGCGTGTAGGTTTCTTCGACCTGGGAGCTAGCAAATCCAGCCGCTTACTGATTGTGATTCATCACTTGGTTGTGGATGGGGTCTCTTGGCGAATTTTGCTAGAGGACTTGCAGACAGCATATCAGCAACTTAGCCAAAAAGAACCAGTAGTGCTACCTGCAAAAACCACTTCTTTTCAGCAGTGGTCGCAAAAGCTGCGGGAGTATGGGGGTTCGACTGCTCTAAAGCAGGAGTTAGACTATTGGCAAAGTCAATTGTTAAAGCCATCAAACCCATTGCCTGTAAATTTTGCAGAGGGTGATAATACGATGGCTTCAGTGCAATCTATCTCCAGTCACTTGAGTACCCAAGAGACCCAAGCCTTGCTCCAGGAAGTACCACAAATTTATAACACTCAGATTAACGATGTACTGCTAACAGCACTAGTGCAAGCTTTTGCTCGATGGACGGGTGAGTCTACTCTTTTAGTCAACCTAGAGGGTCATGGGCGGGAAGACATTGCCGATGAGGTAAATTTGTCACGTACTGTTGGCTGGTTTACCACTGTTTTTCCAGTACTGCTGAGTCTAGAAGATACATTTGACTTAGGGGATGCCTTGAAAAAAGTCAAAGAACAGCTCCGTAGTATTCCCAATCGCGGTATTGGTTATGGTGTATTACGCTATCTCAGTGAGGAGCCAAAGGTTACAGAAGAATTGAAAAGCTTACCCCAAGCTGAAGTTGTTTTCAATTACTTAGGTCAGTTTGACCAAAGTTTATCACCATCATCTTTATTTGGTTTAGCTCCAGAATCTAGTGGACTAGCTTCTAGTCCCAAAAATAAGCGATCGCACCTCTTAGAAATTAATGGGATGGTGAATCAAGGACAGTTACAAATAAAGTGGAGCTACAGTCAAAACCTACATGATCGTACAACGATTGAAGCACTGGCGCAGTATTATGTCGAAGCATTGCGATCGCTGATTGCTCATTGTCAATCTCCCGATGCAGGTGGCTTTACTCCTTCTGATTTTCCTCTGGCACAACTCAAGCAAGAAGAACTAGATGCAGCATTGGGAATGGTGAACTTTGAAAATGAGAATATTGAGGCTGTTTATCCTCTCTCTCCATTGCAACAGGTGATGCTTTTCCATAGCTTTGATAAGCCAGCATCTGGTGTATATGTCAATCAAACTAGCTGGGATTTTTATGGAGAGTTGAACCTTTCTGCTTTTGTCAGAGCTTGGCAGCAAGTAATGGATCGTCATCCAGTTCTACGAACTGCTTTTGTGTGGGGCAATCTCAAAGAACCTCTTCAAATAGTAAGTCGATATGTAAAACTCGATTGGTCAGAACAAGATTGGCAAAACGTCCCTCATGCTCAACAACAGAAACGACTAGAAAATTTACTGGATACAGACCGTAAGCGCGGTTTTGAGCTTTCCGAAGCACCGCTAATGCGCATAGTTGCAATTAAACTTGCCGAGTCTCACTGTCATTTTGTATGGAGCCATCACCATCTACTGACGGACGGCTGGTCTGTACCTATAATCTTTCAAGAAGTTATTACCTACTATAAGGAATTTTACCAAGGTAAAATTCCTGAATTAAATTTGCCTTATCCCTATCAAAATTATATTGCATGGCTTGAGCAGCAGGATATGTCACAAGCTGAAGAGTTCTGGAGAGAGGAACTTAAAGGTTTTACAGTTCCAACAACCCTAAAAGTAGATCAAGCCTCTTCAGAATCTTCAGATAAAAATAAGAACTATGATGAGCGAGAAATCAAACTATCAACTGAAGTAACTACTGCACTAAAATCTTTTGCACAGCGACAGCACCTAACTCTCAACACTCTGATTCAGGGAGCTTGGGCTTTACTTTTGAATCGTTACACTACTCGGAAAGATGTAGTATTTGGAGCCGTGGTCTCTGGACGCCCATCAGCTCTGCCGAATGTAGAGTCTATGGTCGGTCTGTTTATTAATGCCCTGCCAGTAAGAGTGCAAGTAACTCCAGACCAATTTCTTCTGTCTTGGCTAAAGCACATTCAAGCTCAAAGCTTGGAGATACGTCAGTATGAATATAGTCCACTGGTTGATATTCAAGAATGGAGTGAAATACCAAGAGAGCTTCCTCTGTTTGAGAGTCTAATATTTTTTGAGAATTATCCTGTGGATTCTTCGTTGCAGTCGCAAATCCCAGACCTAGAGATAGGTAATATGCGTGTATTTGAACAGACGCATTATCCTTTAAACCTCTTTGTGATAACTGATCGGGAGTTGGCACTGAAAATTGTATACAATTGCCACCGTTTCGATCCAGCTACTATCACTCGAATGTTGGATCCTCTTCAAACTTTGCTAAAAAGCATTGTTGCCAATCCTGAAGTACGTCTTTCAGATTTATCTATGTTGACCGAGGCAGAACGTCATCAGCAAATTTTAGAGACAATTTCTGCTCCTGTGGAGATAAGCGAAGAAGAAGAGAGAGAAGAAATTGAAATATAAATCAGAAAGTCGATCATTTACATGACCGTTGGTCAATCGGTCACAGCATATCCGAAGGTATATCTTTTAGGACAATGGCGGATTCGTTCACCCAAAATGACGGGTGTAAACGCTGTATGTGTCCGTCGTCTACGGAGCAATCTGTGACTTAGTCTTATTGAAATGTATCACAATTATAAATTATGTTTTATCTCAAGCCCAATGCGATCGCCGAACCCCTATTTAATCAGTGGTATGCCTGGTCATATCTGATTTCCCCAGCCACAGCAGCTCGGTATATTACTGAATCCCATCTTAAAATTATGCAGTCCTTTGTCGATGCTCCCCAAGTTCATCGATTAACATTGCAAGATCTAGCGATGATGGGTGGTCCCTTTATTAACTATGGGGTTGACCGAGTTGATGAAATTAGAACTTTGTTAGAGAAAACCAAAAAAAAACAGGCGCATCTAATTGAACTTTCTCAGGCGATTTCTCAACTAGATTCGCTGCTGATGGAGTCAGCTCAAGGATATTCCCTAGAACCCCTCTATCAAAAAGTTCCTCAAGCGTTACAAGGATATGTAGAGTTAGTTTACGATGCTCACAATCATCCTTCGATTCGTTTTCTTGAAGGACTCCTCTTCCAAAGTCAATACTATAATCCTGCATCTCAAACTGTAGCCTTATATCTGGGTCAGGAAGACGAACGCTCCTTTGTCCTCAGTACACCTCGCCTGCCAGATGAGCATAGTTTACATATAGATATTCCCTTTAGTGACTCCAGACTCGATCGCCTGTTTCAGATGAGGGATATTCCCCAACCCTATTCGCAAATTAAAGAGCTATTGGGAATAACTGAGCAAGATGAGCGATTATTTTCCTCGTTTTTTACGGAAGAGCCTCCCCAGAAAGAGCCAAAGTATAGCGGTGAATCGGTTAGGGTTCGTTATTTTGGTCATGCTTGTGTCTTAATCGAAACCAAAGATATCAGTATTCTCTGCGACCCCTTAATTAGCTATCAGCATCAAGAGGGCATGACCCGCTATACCTATGCCGATTTACCAGAAAAGATCGACTACGCTCTGATTACCCACAATCATCAAGACCACTACATGTTTGAAACCTTGTTGCAATTGCGACATAAAATCGAACATATAGTAGTGCCTAAAAGTAGTAGTGGCAATTTACTCGACCCTTCCTTGAAATTACTCTCAACTACCCTTGGCTTTGCCAATGTTATAGAAATTGACAACCTTGAGACAATTGAGTTTGATGATGGGCGAATTGTGGCATTACCTTTCTTAGGGGAACATGGCGATTTAAATATTAGTGCCAAAGCTGCCTTTCTGGTGCAGTTAAAAGGAAAATCTATTTTGTGTTTGGCAGATTCTAATAATATCGAACCAAAGCTTTATGAAAAAATCCATCAGCTATTTGGCGATATTGATGTAATTTTTATCGGTATGGAATGCGATGGCGCACCCTTTAGCTGGGCGTATGGTTCTTTATTGACAAAATCTATCCCCAGAAAGATGGACGCCACCCGTAGATTAGATGGCTCTGATGCCGAGAGAGCGATAGAACTGGTCAGTCAATTTAACCCCCAACAGGTTTACGTATATGCCATGGGACAAGAACCCTGGCTGACATATATTACCTCAATTAAATATACAGACCAGTCTCGTCCAATTCTTGAGTCTAACAATTTAGTTCGAGCCTGTAGAGATCGCAATATCATTAGCGAACGGCTGTTGGGGAGTAAAGAAATTATTTTAGATAAGAACTTAAAACGACTATCCACGGTAAAAACAACCACAAATTGTAGTGAACCTCCAAGTCAAAAGACCTTAGAAGAGTTTATGGCAAAACTTGCTCATCTCGACATTAAGCTCTGGCTGGAGGACGATCTCTTGCGCTGTAATGCACCTAAAGGCGTACTGACACCAACCATAAAAACTCTGCTTTGCGATCGCAAAGCAGAAATTATAGATTTTCTGAGCAATAAATCTAATGATAATGAGACTTATAACTTACTCTGTGCTGATGCTGTTTTAGATGATTCAATCCAGCCAAAATCACCAACTGAGCCTACTGTTAACTCCAATCGTATTTTGTTGACAGGTGCGACAGGTTTTGTCGGGGCGTTTTTACTCCACGAACTTCTACAACAAACCGCTGCTGACATTTATTGTTTAGTACATGCCGACAGTACTAAAGTAGCTCGTACTAAATTAGAAAACTGCCTTCAGTCTTACCAACTGTGGAAGGTGGATTTTCAGAGTAGAATCATTCCAGTAATTGGAGATTTATCAAAGTCACTTTTAGGACTTTCCGAGGCGCAATTTCTAAAGCTGGCAACAGATATTGACGCTATCTATCATAACGGAGATTGGGTTGATCATGTCTTACCCTATTCGGTACTTAAAAGTACTAACGTGGAGGGGACTCGGGAAATCTTACGATTGGCTTGTCAGACTAGGGTCAAAGCAGTTCACTTTATTTCGACTACTAGGGTTTTAGATACTGATAAATCTGGAGAGAAAATAATTCGAGAACAAGACTGTATTGATAGCGGTCGAGTTCCACCAAACGGATACTTCCAGAGTAAATGGGTAGCAGAAAAGTTAGTCAAAGCAGCCGGCGGTCGCGGGCTTCCAATTTGTATTTATCGACTTGGACGCATATCAGGTCACAGTAAAACAGGTGTCTTTGATCAGAATAATTTTTTGTACCAGCTAATAATTGGCTGCCTCGAACTTGGCAATGTTCCTAATGCCGAGATGATGCAGGATGTTATTCCCGTGGATTATGTCGCAAGAGCCATAATTCATCTTTCCCAACAGCAAAACTCTTGGGGTAAAAGCTTTCACATCACCCATCCCCAGCCAGTTTCTACTAATGTATTCTTCGACAAATTGCGATCGCTTGGTTATCCAATTCAACAAATTCCCTACGAACAATGGCATCAACAACTATTAGATATTGCCGAAAATCATCCCGAATATGGTTTGTATCCTCTAGTTCCTCTGCTTTTTAGTAGTGCCTCAGCACCCCAATCTAAAGCAACAATAGTCAAATTTGACTGTCAGAATACTTTTGAGGGACTTTCAGGAACATCTATTACCTGTCCTGCGATAGACGATCGGTTACTGGATATCTATTTCTCCTATTTAATCGAAGGTGGTTTTATAGCACCTCCACCAATGCAAGAACGCCCTCTAATAAAACAAGAATTTCAGACCTTAACATAAATTGCTGGAGATTGAGGCGTGAACTAACTCATTCTCCAAATTCATTCATTAGAAATGGTCGAGAATCTGAAATATCTCCAGAAATTAATTTATTTAGATTATTTGCGGACTTATTTTACAATCATACCCTACTACTAAAATGTCTTACGATTCTCTGCCGTCGCAGCTTTATCTACTCGTTCCTTGGGACTTACCAATTGATGAGCAACTTAGCTTATCCGACCAAGGTGAAATTCGTCAGGTGCTACAAAGCTTATTACAAGCTTTAAATAAATCATCTAGCCTTCAAGCCCTCACCATTGTAAATCGAGAATTAGAGGCTCTAGAGTTTAGCTCAAGATTGGCTCCGATAGCTACGACTAAATCTTCCTTAAAACCTTGGGAAGTAAAAGATTTTAACAAATATTTTAATTTATCTCACGTTCGCACAGAAGATAAAAGTTTTTGCATAGTTTGGGGCTTATTGACTGTTTATAAGACTTTGCTCTTGTTAGATTTGGATCGAGACAATCCTGATTTTAATTCTAGTCGCATCACAGATTTACAAGAGGGACTGAAAAGCTATGTTTACCTCTTAGGAAGAGTTTTTAATTTATCGTTAGAGAAAATATCATGACTAAAACACAAACTCAAGAAGATTTACAGCAAATTTGGGAAGGATTTCACTGGTTATTTTTTGTCGATGTCCAAGCATTAATTATTTGTTTGCGTCGCTTTGAAAATCAACTCGAAGCAGGAAATCTTGACGAAGCTGAAGTTGAATTAAGAACTGCTACCGACTTAATGTTAGCTTCTGGAGCTGCCATGAAACTTGCAGGTTCCTTTAGCAGGAAAGAATATGAACAGAAAATTCGTCCCAACATGGAACCTCCTAACGTAGAATCGGAAAATTTTAGCGGTTTAATGTCTTGGGATCACGCTTTGCTAATCAAAACGTTCAAAAAACTGACTCCTGCTTTTCGACAACTCCCTGTCGAACTTCAAGCTCAACACGGGCAATTCGTCGAGGCTTATCTTACTCTATCTCATTCTCATAGGGCTGTATGTTCCCAATTCGGTGGCGAAGAAACAGGAAGCTTGCGCTGTAACAAAATTTCGGCAGTAAGTAGACTGGAAAATTTTGAGAAAGGTCGCTTAAAGATGCTCGACCCCAATCATCGACTAGATCATAGTGATGGCGGTTGTTCCCATTTTTCCAATTAAGCATGAAAAAGATACAAATAGAACAGACTGCTAAGACTAGTATTTTAGGAGTTTAAGTGACTGCATTACAACGCCGTTAACAAAAACTTTTAAATGCTTTTTGCTAACCAGAATAAATAAGCTCTCGAACAACTTAAATTATAAATGATTGATAGATAAGATTATGTATCAAGCCGACAAAAAAGACAATAAAACCTATAAAGTCGTAGTCAATCACGAGGAACAATATTCAATCTGGCTCAACAATCTAGAAATTCCCCTCGGCTGGAAAGACACTGGCAAAAGCGGTCAAAAGCAGGAATGTCTGAATTACATCAAGGAAGTGTGGACGGATATGCGACAGCTCAGTTTACGGCAAAAAATGGCATATTCTGCCAAGTAAATCTAACCATTTCTAAGGTAGTGTAATAAAAGAGTGTAAAAAGCTAAATTTCTCTACCAAATTCATACTTGTTAATGTATAGTCCAATAACCAGATCGTGCATTGGAACTATCTTCGAGAAGCAAATAGTTTTGCGTTGTAAT
>NZ_LR213845.1 GCF_900659865.1 Hyella patelloides LEGE 07179 | reverse complement strand
TACCTGACACCTTGTATTACTTGGAAGTAAGCCATAGTTCTTTTTCTTGGTTATTAAGTCTTTTGTACTACTTAACTGGTAGGTATTACTCTTGAAGCTTTAAATGATTACTTTCGCCAACAGTATCTTCGCTAGTTCCCAGATTTGCTCTTGTTGTGGCAAATCTGGAGGAAAAAAAGAACTTGATGTTCGCGAGTGGGAGTGTTTGTACTGCAACGCTTTTCACGATAGAGATCTTAACGCTGCCAAGAATATAAAAAGATGGGCGGGTGGGCAATCCGACCAATATAAAAACGAACATGGAGCAAGTGTTAGTCTACCAGTGGTAGCAGTTTGCAATGAAGTGTTAACCACCCCGTCAGGCAACTAACATTGTTTTGGGGATTCCCCCGTTTTCAAAACGGGGGAGGATGTCAATGATTATGGTAAGTTTTAATTAATAACCTCGATCGAGTCGTATGGTTCAGCCACTTTCTTCAAATCAAGACCAGTTTCAATGGCAACAAGCACAACGAATCCTGGAAATGTTATCAACATTGAGCTATCGTGCTTCTGGACTAGATAGCTATTTAAAAGAGCTTGTCTGCGGACTTAGCCAATTGCTGAGTCTTGATTGGTCTGTAGTTACTTGTTGTTGGGAAGATAAGGAAAAAATCATAGCTAGCAGTCTGGATTTAGGAGCGGGAGAACAAATTTATTCCTTACATGGTACTTTAACAAATACTGTATTTAGTACAGGAAAAACGTTACAGGTGAAAGACACGAATAGTCAAACGAAATACGGGCAACCTCCCGAAGGATATCGGTCTTATTTAGGAGTGCCTTTACAAACTCCAGGGGGAAAGACCTTCGGGACAATCTGCTCTTTTTGTGTTCAGCCACGTTATTTTGGGGAAGAAGAATTGAGAACTGCCCAGTTATTTGCTGAAAGAGCAGCAATAGCGATAGATAACTATAATCTCTATCAACAACAACAAGATTTTAATCAGGCATTGGAAACAGAAGTGGCAATCCGCACCAAGCAGTTAAAAGAAACTCAAGCGAAATTAATTGAAAAAGAGAAATTAGCAGCAATTGGTCAATTCGCCTCGATGATTGTGCATGAGATTCGGAATCCGTTGACCACAATGATGATGTGTTTCAATGCTCTTAAGCAACTCCAACTTGAGAAGCGGAATCTCATGAGAATAACTTTAGCAAGAGAAGAAGGAGAGCGTCTCTTAGAGCTATTAAAAGAGATTCTTCTATATGCCAAACCGCCAAAACTAGAATTAGAGACAATAGAAGTAGCTCAGTTCGTAGAGGAGGTACTGTGGGAATTACGACAAATGCCAATGACTTCAGGAAGAGAGATTAGATTGATTTGTCAAGCAGAGAAGATAAAAATGAGAGCGGATAAAAATAAGCTCAAGCAGATAGTAATTAATTTGGTACAAAATGCTTGCGAGGCAATCACTCCAGGAGAAGTAGTTACCTGTAGGTTAACTAAAGAGCGAAAACCTGAATCTATTTGTTTTAGTACTCATAATCAGGGAAGTCCGATTCCAGAAGAGATGATACCAAAACTGAGTGAACCTTTTGTGTCTAATAAAGCAGGAGGAACGGGATTAGGGTTGGCGATTGTGAAGCAGATTGTCTATGCACATCAAGGAGTTTTATCGATTCAATCGAATGCGGTGGAGGGAACAACTATTAGTTTCACTATTCCCTCTACTGGATCTGGTTCTAACGGATAGAAGTTTAGCATTGACAGAATTATGAGAATGTGTATTTGAGAAAAATCGTAATGAATGCTTCAACATTTTAAGATGCAGAAGATATTGACGAGCGACCACGGCACGAGGATTCCTCCGAATCACGAACGCACGATTTGATTTATAGACTTTTTCTATAGAACCCATTTGAGAGCTAATTGAGCGCAAGTCTTTTAAGTATAGTCATTCCAATTAATTTCCTTACGTTGTTCAACATCGGTAAAAGGATGAGGGATGAAGAATGAAGGATGAAAAGTAGTACTAAGTAACTTATGGTTTCTCTTTGAAATTACTATAAAAGTCGAAGAAAACAAAGATCGATCTTAGCTTTTTCAAGAGCAACAAAACCAGTTTTCTGATGTCATGTAAAGTTTAATAGCACTATACAGTTGAAGAATTAACTTACCGTTTAAGTTAGTGATAGGGCTTGATTAAGCGAGAAATAATAGCTGATGTCTGAAAAGCACAATAACAGTACCAGAAAGGCTCAAGGAAATGATTTTGAGGATCATCGCTTTTTTGTGGTGGGAATTGGGGCATCGGCGGGGGGTTTGCAAGCTCTAGAAGAATTTTTTGAAAATATACCCCAGGATATAGGTGCAGCATTTGTGGTAATTCAACATCTCTCACCGCGCTTCAAAAGTCTGATGCAAGAATTACTGCAACGCAAAACTTCCCTTCGAGTCTATAAGATCGAAAATGGCATGAAGATTATGCCTAATTCAGTATATGTCATTCCGCCTCGAACCAATATCATCGTCGAGTCAGGAAAACTGTGCTTTCGCAGGCAAGAATCAGAACGGCTCAACTTTCCCATCGATATGTTTTTCGAGTCTTTAGCCCAAGAATACAGAGATCGCGCTATGGGAGTTTTGCTTTCAGGTACGGGTAGCGATGGCACTAAAGGATTACAGGCAATTGGCGAAGCTGGGGGGCTGGCACTGATTCAGTCTCCAGAAACGGCACAATTTAGCGGGATGCCTGCCAACGCTTTGCCAACGGGTTTGGTGGATGAGGTGCTATCACCCCACGACTTAGCACAAACGATTTATGAAATTGTCCGAATTACCCTCAACATCCCTTTAGCCGAACAGCTTACGGAAAATCTGATCGATCCGATACAGCTTAACCATGTATTGGGGTTGCTAAACGATCAAGAAGCAGTGGATTTCTCTCAGTATAAAGTTGGCACTCTCTCCAGAAGAATTTATCATCGCTGCGCTCTCAACAACTATCAATCTCTTCAAACTTATATCACTTACCTCGAAAGTTCCGAATCAGAATGTCAGCTACTCGTCCAAGATTTTTTGATTGGTTCGACTCGTTTTTTTCGAGATCTTGAAGCCTGGCACTTTCTGGAAACTAAAGTTTTTCCGTCTCTGGTGGAAAGTTTGGAAGAACAACAGCAATTGCGGATTTGGGTCGCAGGCTGTGCCACAGGAGAAGAAGCCTACACGATGGCGATGTTGGCTGATGAAGCAGCGCGTAAAGCCAATAAATCCTTAAGTGTCAAAATTTTTGCCACTGACCTTGATAGTACATCTCTAGAAACTGCTTCTAAAGGTATTTATTCGGCAAATATTCGTAAAGATATTTCTGCCGAGCGACTAGAACGCTATTTCATCGATAAGTCCGACTGTTATCAAGTTCGGCGACAATTGCGAGAACTGCTCATTTTTGCCCCCCACAACTTAACCAAAAATGCGGGCTTTTCTAAAATGAACCTGGTTAGCTGTCGTAACGTGCTGATCTATATGAAGCCTCTATTACAACAGCAAGTGTTGCGCATGCTTCATTTTTCTCTGGCATCTCAAGGCATTTTGTTTTTAGGCAGTGCGGAAGTTCTAGGGGCGTTGGAAGGAGAGTTTCTAACGCTTAACTCCAAGTGGAAAATTTATCAAAAACAACGTGACCATAAACTCTCTTTGTTACCCATTACCAGAGAACCACTAATTGCCCCAACCTTATCTCCAGCAAGTTTCAAACGAGTTCAGCCTCGATTAGATCGCGTGCTGGGACAGGTCTTCAATTTTTGTTTTGGAGATCGCCGTTCTACCTGCTTGCTGGTGAGTGAAGATAACAAACTGCTGCGGGTTTTTTACGATGGGGCAGATTTGCTCAGATTGCCCTTGGGAGAGGCTCATCTGGACGTGATTTCGATTGTCCCTCCACGATTACAGTTACCCTTGTCTACAGCTTTACACCGTGCCAAACGGGAACAAGAATCCGTGCTTTATGCAGGTATTAAGTTAACCGAATCAGATAAGTTACAGACAATCAATCTCAAAGTGGGCATAGAGTTGAACGAATCCCAGAAAGAAAAGTTCTTCATTGTGCTACTAGAAAAGGAAGAACTACATACCGCTACAGTATCAGAGCAAACTTTTGAGGTGAATGCCGAAACAATCAACCAACTAGGGGAACTAGAATACGAACTCCAGCAAACCCGCGAGAATTTGCAAACCACGATTGAAGAACTAGAAGCGACTAACGAAGAACAGCAAGCCACCAATGAAGAACTGATTGCCTCCAATGAGGAACTGCAAAGTACCAACGAGGAACTCCATTCGGTTAACGAAGAACTCTATACCGTTAATGCCGAGTATCAATCGAAGATTCAAGAATTGCTCGAACTTAACAATGACCTAGATAATCTGCTGTACAGTACGGAGATTGGCGTAGTCTTTCTCGATCTAGAGTTGAATATTCGTAAATTCACCCCTGCTGCCACTAAAGCCATCAATATTAGAGAAGGAGATGTAAATCGTCCTTTGACAGATTTGTCTCACAATTTAGTCTGTCCTCCACAACAGGAGAGTTGTTGCGACCTAGTTGATTTATTACAACAGGCTCTGAGCAACCAAAAACCTACAGAACAGGAAATGTTGCTGCGTCCATTAGACAAGCATCTTCTCATGCGAATTAATCCCTATTGGAGCGAAAAAGGTGAATGTCAGGGTTTGGTCTTAAGCTTTATCGATATTGATGAAATCAAACAGGCGGAAGAAAATCTACGACGACGTTCCGAGCAACTGCGTCTGATTACCGATGCCATGCCAGCCTGGATTTCTTACGTTGACGACCAACGCTGCTATCGTTTTAGCAATCAAGCTTATGAAAACTGGTTTGAACTACCTTCATCAGAGATTGAAGGATTAGGCTTAAGTTCCGTCCTCCCAGATGAGGTTTACCAGCAAGTTCTACCCTATGTGGATGCAGTACTTTCTGGACAAGAAGTTGGTTTTGACCTGGAATTTCCTTCGCTCGAAAGAGGTTCTCGTTGGGTTGATATTAGGTACATTCCCCATCTGCTCGAATCAGGTCAAGTAAAAGGTTTTTTTGCCTTGATTAGCGATATTAGCGATCGCAAAGCAGTCGAACGAATGAAAAATGAGTTTATTTCCGTCGTCAGTCATGAACTACGTACTCCCTTGACTTCGATTTTAGGAATGTTGCAATTATTATCAGAGAAAAGTATCAAAGCTGACTCAGAAAAAGGTGAAGAAGCTGTGAAAATCGCCTATAACAGTGCCTTACGTTTGATGAATTTAGTCAGGGATATTTTGGAGCTAGAACGGTTGGAATCAGGGAGAATTCAATTATCTAAGGAATGGGTTAATGCTGTCGATTTAGTTACCCTAGCTAAAGATGTTATGAAAACGATAGCAAAGCAAGAAGCAATTACCCTCGATGTCTCCTCTGAGGAAATCGAGATTTATGCCAATGGCGATCGCATAATTCAAGTTTTAACTAATCTTCTCAGCAATGGGATTAAATTTTCCCAACCTGATTCTATAGTTTCCCTGATCGTAGAACAGCAAGATGACAAAGTTGTGTTTGCTGTTCAAGATCGAGGTAGAGGTATCCCCAAAGATAAACTAAACGATATCTTCGAGCGTTTTCAGCAAGTCGATGCTTCAGATTCTCGACAAAAAGGAGGAACGGGTTTGGGTTTAGCCATTTGTCGCCAAATCATCGAACAACACCAGGGAAAAATCTGGGCGGAAAGCACTTTCGGGGAAGGTAGCAGTTTCTACTTTACTTTACCACTACAGAATTTGGAGGATACAGCATATGAGTCATAAGCAAATATTGATTGTTGATGATGATGATACTGTTCGAGCAACCGTCGAATTTTCTCTTGAGGTAACAACTAACTGGAAAATTTTAACCGCTTGTTCGGGAAAAGAAGGCTTATCTTTGGCTCAAAGCAAGTCACCCGATCTGATTATTCTCGATGTGATGATGCCTGTTCTTGACGGGATCGAAGTTTTACAACAGTTGCGAACTAATATCTCAACTCAAAAAATCCCTGTGATTTTTCTAACGGCAAAAACCCTGACACAAGAACAACAAAAACTGAAGAATTTAGGAGTTCAAGGGATAATCTCAAAACCATTTGATGCTATAAATTTAGAGAAGCAAATTTGTCTTTTACTAGACTGGTAAATTTTCGATTGCTATTAATTAAGGGAAAAACAAAATCTAAAGAAAAACTTAAGATTATTGTCAAGCAATTGTAATAATTACTTACTATTCTCTCTATTATGACTTTGATTAGATGGAAATTGTCCCCTAAACCATCAAAATCTCAAAAGAAAAAATCAGGATTCATTCCAGTCAAAGCTAGATGGGTGATTGAACTTTCAAACGCTTGGATGGACAGATGTAAAAGTCTAGTTAAAAATTTTGAGCGCGAGATACGCAGAGGTTTCCGACCCTTGTATAATCGCGCTGTTGAGAGTACTTCTTCAACACGCCAAAGCTAAGATCGATCTTTGTTTTCTTCGACTTTTACTTACTGCGCTTTTCAAGCATAGTAGACCCTTTAGCATATTCGATAGTGCAAAAAAATTAAAGCTTAGAGCTTAAAGCTTAGAGGAGGGCGTGTCTTTTGAGCGTGAGGGATGCGCTTTGTACCCTGTGCTTATCCAATCACGCTGTTGAAGTCTCCTCAAAAGTTTACATTGTCAAGAGATGGGGATACCGCCCGTCTACGAACTAATCAATCTTCAGCGGAACGGACATCTCACGGGCTCGATCGCAACCTTATGCGCGATGCGGAGCGAGTCCTTTAGGGAAGCGGTATCCGTGATTGGCAAGCCACGTGTCCTCGTCTATCCAATTGAAAACGGCTGTAAAAGACTTGCGCTCAATTAGCTCTCAAATGGTTTCTATAAGGCAGCAAGTTGAATCGCTAACTTATCCTTATTTAGATATAAAAATAAGTAATAAGTAGCAAGTAGTAAGCTAGCAGAGCAAAATGGAGTTGATAATTGATAACTGTTAACTGATAATATGCAGCGCGCCCAACCAAAACTAGATTTTATTCCCCCAAGCTTTAATCCTCACATTCTTCGTCTTGTTAATTGGTCTTTGCCTATCTTACAAAGATTACGCCTGCAACCTTGGCTACCAGCAGGAATTAGTAAGATTGAAACAGTTAACAGAGAAACTTTAGTTAACCTTTATCATCAATTCCAGAGCGGAAAAATTCGCCTCATCTTAGCCTTTCGTCATTGTGAGGTAGACGACCCCCTTAGCGGTTTGTATTTATTGTCTCATACCATACCCAAGATTGCTCGCCAACAAGGTGTTACCTTAAAAGCTCCGATTCACAGTCATTTTATGTACGACAGAGGAATGACAATCTGGGCTGGTGATTGGCTGGGTTGGTTGTTTGCCAAAATCGGAGGTGTTCCCGTACATCGAGGTAAAAATCTTGATTTACAAGCGATTAAGAAAATCAGAGAGTTATTAATTGATGGTCAATTTCCTTTGGTAGTAGCTCCTGAAGGTGCGACTAATGGTCATAGTGAAATTGTTAGTCCTCTAGAACCTGGTGTGGCTCAATTGGCTTTTTGGTGTGCAGAGGATTTGGCAAAAGCTAACCGTGTGGAAAGCGTAATAGTGGTGCCGATTAATATTCAGTATCACTACATTAATCCTCAGTGGTCAAAGCTAGATCGCTTATTATGTAAGCTAGAAAATGATTGTGGTTTATCTACCCAAGCAGTAATAAGCACAGAAAAACCAGAAGAATTATATTATCCACGTTTATTAAGACTGGGGGAGTATCTTCTGAGTGAGATGGAACAGTTTTATAGTTGTTTTTATCATCGGCATTTGCCCGATTTAGCTCAAGATGGAATTAGTCAAGAAGAAAATCTTACTCTCAGACTGCAAAAATTATTAGATATCTCTTTACAAGTAGGAGAAGAGTATTTTGGTTTACAGAAAAAAGGTAATATCATCGAACGCTGTCGTCGTTTAGAAGAAGCTGGTTGGAACTATATTTATCGCGGAGAACCCACAGAATTTAAAAATTTATCTCCTGTGCAACGGGGGTTAAGAGATTGGATTGCAGCAGAAGCCGATTTACGAATGCTAAATATGCGTTTGGTAGAAAGTTTTGTCGCAGTGACAGGTACGCATATTCAAGAAAAACCTTGTTTTGAAAGATTTGCGGAAACCACCTTGATTTTATTTGATGCGATCGCTAGAATTAAAGGTACAAAAAATCCTCGTCGTCCCCGCTTGGGATGGCGTAAGAGCAGAGTAACTATTGGAGAACCGATTAATATCAGCGATCGCTTTTCTACCTACCAAAAAAATCGTCGGGGTGCAAAACAGTCTGTTGCTCGATTAACCCAAGATTTACAAACAGCTTTAGAAGCCATGATTATTTAATTAAATCATAACGATACTTTAAACTTTAAGCTTTATTAGCGATTGTCAGGCAGAAGACAATTCTCTTGATAGGATCGAAGCACAGAAAACTTTTGCAAGATGTACATTATGGGTAAATTTGCCGTTGCAGTTATCAATGGAACTCAAGCGCGTTTTTTCACTTTGGATTCAGCAGCAACATCGGAATATGAATCTAGTCCCAATTTGATCGAACATAAATGTCTAGTTAATTCTACTAGAGAACTTCATGGTCAAGAGCTTTGGGCAAATACAAAAACTGGACGGAATAAGGGTTCAAACGGTCAAGCTCACGGCTACGATGACCATCGCCAAAACCATGAAATTGAATTTGAAAAAAGATTTGCTAATAAAATTAGCAGTGCTATGGGCAATCTGATTCAGATTCATCAAGCAAGACATTTAGTCATCGTGGCAGAACCACAGATTCTTGGTATGATGCGGGAAGCGATGACTGACAGCTTATTTAAGAATCTCAACGTTCATGAAGTAGCTAAAGATATCTGCAATCTGAAATCCAATCAGATTCATGATTATCTAGCGAAAAAGGAACTATTACCAGCTTGTCAAAAAGTCTACTCTCGATAACACAATAGAACTTTGTCAGGGCGCGTTCCCTGAATTCGATTCAGAGTTGGAGTATTCAGGAACTCGAATTCAATTTGAGTCATCACCCTTTGCTTATGTCCCTCGTTAGTAGCAATTAATTCTGTGGGGGCGCAGGTTTTCTTGCGTCCCTACCAACTATTAACTATCTTGTTTTGTAACTTGCCAGCCCGTTTGTGCGCCAATTTTTCCTGCTTTAATAAATACCCAAATACCTCTGTGATAAGTAGTCTCATCATGATAACAATGGGGTTTCGTGCCGATTAAATGTTCCACTTCATCAGTGGTTAGTATCCAGTTAGCAGCCTCCGCTTTTTCGAGAACATCCATGTACCATAGAGGGTTTATTGGTTGTAGTCGAGAGGCTAAGGTTGTTTCTAAACGCACCAAAGAATCAGAGATCGCTTTTAGCTGTGGTATCAGTTGTTGCTCGTTCGCCATCTGAGGCTGAGAAGAAGATATTGCCGATTCTTCAGTTGTTTCAATTATTGGTGTTTCTAAATCAGTTGGTTGAGTTTCTGTTGTAGATAAATCTGGTGAGGGAGCAGCTTCATCAAACCAAGGATCGAGAGCAATTTCTTTTTTGAGAGTTGGTTTAAATTCGTGATTTTTGAGCCAAGTGCGGTTTAAGTCTGTTGCCAAATTAGCCAAAAAATTGGCTGTTGACTCATTGCCTTCGGCTGCTATCTGATTAGCAACCTGCTTCATCACCTTAACTAATCCTGGCCCTATTAAATCTTGATGTGCCTCTAAAATCGATTCTTCCGCACCTTCAGGACAATTTAGGAGAGTTTGGATAAGTTCAATATAGGCTTGGGTTTTATCGTTATTATTTTCAGGAAGAGGAACATTTTCTGTCAAAATATGATGCAGTTTTCCCGCCCAGTTGTGCAAATACTTAGCTGCTTTGATATTTCCTTCCGTGGTTAAATGATTGGCAACGTGTTCCATCACCTCTACCAATTCGCCATTAACCAATCCTTCATTCTGTCGTAGTAGTATCCATTCTTCTCCTCTGGGACAACTTAACAATTCTTGAATTAAATCGAGATACGCTTTGAGAAGTTGCTTGTTCATACCTCAAATACTCCTAGAGGATTAATATCTACTACCATTATCTCCTGAATACATTGTCTTGAGAAACTGGGAATTAAATATTTGAAACTTCTTAAAAACCATAGTTAATAATGACAGAACCACCTAAGAACCCTCGTCAGAGAGAACATCAAGCCAATGAAAGGACATTTTTAGCTTGGTTACGGACTTCGATATCTTTAATTGGTTTTGGAATGGCGATCGCTCGTTTTGGGCTATTTCTGCAACAGTCCCAAGCTGCTAGTAGTCCTAATTCATTACAAAATAACCTTCTGTTTGATTCTCAATTATTGGGTATTAGCTTAATTATCGTAGGTATTATTATTATGGCTTTGGCAGCTTTTCGTTACAATCAAGTGTACTGGCAAATTGAACAAGTCAACTATCGTCCTAATCGCTTGATTATTTGGATTGTTACAGGGTTAATCATGCTATTAGGAACTTTGAGCTTACCGATAGTGTGGGGAGGTAATAAACAGCCTTCTCCAACCAAACCCGATAGTTCTTCTCTACCTTTACTACCCAAATAGCTTAAACAGAAATCCGAAATTAGTTTATCCTGGAAACAGAAGCACCTTTACTTAACTTTACATTCAGCAAGTACTCAAATTCTCTATTCATGAAATGTATTATTAATCGCCGAGCTAAATTTTCTGCCAGTCATCGCTATTGGCTACCTGAATTAGACGAAGCGGAAAACCAACGTCTATTTGGTGCTTGTAGCCGATTCCCTGGACATGGACATAATTACGTACTGTATGTTTCTTTAGAAGGAGAATTAGACCAGTATGGCATGGTAGAAAATCTTTCTACAGTCAAAAAAGTCATTAAAAAAGAAGTTACCAGCCAACTAGACTATGGCTATCTTAACGATGCTTGGTCAGAGTTTAGTGAAACTCTACCCACTACAGAAAACATTGCTAGAGTAATTTGGCAAAAACTAGCACCCCACTTACCCCTAGTAGATATTCAGCTATACGAAAGCCCTGAACTTTGGGCAAACTATCGAGGAAATAATATGGAATCCGCTTTAACTATCAAAACTCACTTTAGCGCAGCCCACCGTCTAGCAAAGCCAGAATTAAGCTTACAAGAAAATACCGAAGTCTATGGTAAATGCGCTCGCGTTAATGGTCATGGACACAATTACCATTTAGAAGTTAGTGTTGTCGGTCAAATAGACTCTCGTACTGGAATGCTAGTGGATTTAGGAGAGTTACAAAGGGTTATTGATGAGTTGGTTGTGGAACCAATGGATCATACTTTCTTGAACAAAGATATTCCTTATTTTGCTGAAGTTGTACCCACAGCAGAAAACATTGCTCTTTACATTGCTCAAACTTTAAGCTCTCCCATCAAAGAATTAGGCGCAGAGTTAGATAAAGTTAAGTTAATTGAAAGTCCTAATAACTCTTGTGAAATATTCTGTCGTCAAGGTGTTTCTAACTTAAGCTCAACAGAGAATAAAAAACCAGCAATGGCAGTTTAATGTAAACATCTTGAAATGTTTTTTAGCGAAAAAATCTGCTATTTATATTAACAGCCTAGCCTAGTTGCAGTTCACATCATTAAACAGTATTCTTTATGAAGTATTAATAGTTATCTCGGTAGTATGGGAAATCAAGAGAAACTGTTTGATAATATGAGCAAAAGTTTGTTAGGTAACTAGCTTCTGCTATTGTCTGACTAACTATCGTTATAATACGATATCTCACAAAAGGAGTTATATAAGATATGGAAACACAAGAAACAACTCAAGAAACAACTCAAGAAACAACTCAAGAAACAACTACTAGCAACGTTGGTTTAAGCACTGAAACCCCTGGTACAATTACTCCTAAACCATCTCCTGCAGAAAAGCCAGTAGAAGAATGGTTGGCAATTGGCTCTGATTTTCTATCAAAGATGTTTGATTACATTGGAGAATTTATCTCCAAGTACGAAAAACAATTAGTTAATTTACTGCTCTTCTTTTTAGCAATAATTGCAGTTCGACTTGTTTTGGCGGTTCTTGGTGCTATTAATGATTTTCCCTTACTGTCGCCTTTGTTTGAACTGATTGGGCTTGGTTATACTGTCTGGTTTGTCTATCGTTATCTCTGGAAAGAATCTAACCGTCAAGAACTAAAAACTGAGTTCCATGCTCTTAAATCTCAAATTTTCGGTCAAGACGATTCTCTTAATTAATATCTTTCATTAGTTAATAGTTAGCAAAACTATTAAACTTTTAGTCTCCAAGAGTTATCTTTTGGGGATTCTTTTTTTAAGGATGAAGGATGAGGATTAAGGAAGTAATGAGTAATGAGTAATGAGTAATGAGTAATGAGTAATGAGTAATGAGTAATTAGGTAAAGGCTGATAATATCTTGGTTTTTGGATTTTCCATGCTTAATTCGACCAAGATCGTGAAGAGAAAAGAGTCGATTTTTGGATAATTCAGATACCTTTAATGAACTTAAAAGTATTGTTAAACAAAAGTTTTTTATTTATTCAGTAAGCTCTAACTACTAACAACTACCAACCAACTACTAACAATAAATTATGAAAAAATTAATTGTAGCTACAAGTAACCCTGGAAAATTACAAGAAATGCAGGAATATCTGACAGGATTAAATTGGGAATTAGTTTTAAAACCTGCTGAATTAGAAATTGAAGAAACTGGCGTGACTTTTATAGAAAATGCTATTCTCAAGGCTTCTAGTGTAGCAAAAGCTTTAGATAAATGGGCGATCGCAGATGATTCGGGATTGGCTGTTGATGCCTTAAATGGTGCGCCAGGAATTTATTCTGCAAGATACGGAAAAAGCGATCTAGATCGTATAAATAGACTGTTGAAAGAGTTAGGAAATAATCAAAATCGCCAGGCTAAATTTATATGTGCGATCGCAATATCTCGTCCTAGTGGTTCGATTGTTTTACAAACAGAAGGTATCTGTCACGGAGAAATTTTAAGCGAACCTCGTGGTGATGGTGGTTTTGGTTACGATCCTATTTTTTATGTTCCTAGTCAACAACAAACTTTTGCCGAAATGTCTTCAGAAACTAAAAATAAAGTTAGCCATCGTGGTTTGGCTTTTGAGCAATTATTACCAAAATTCAAGGAATTAAAAGTTGATTATTAATAGTAAAAGTAAGCTTTTACTAACTGGCTGATACTGGTTGCTGTATTGTCAAAGGTGAATCTTTTAAGAAGATAGTGAACTATTGGACTTATTTGCATAATAATTTATTGCTATAGCTTTACTAATTTTGTCTTGTATATACGCGCTTTTGTGTCATGATTCATTTAAGATCGATCGACAAGAAAAAAGTAAATTAGTAAACGGGATAATGATACTAAATTCTGTTGAGATACAAAGTTTAAAAGTTGTGTGAAGGCAGATAGAGAGAGAAGATTATGAACTCTGACTCCTCACTTTTTCAAGATTTAGAGCTTTATCAAACTCATCTTGTTAAATCCATAACTTTGTAGGTGCGATAGGTTCAATATCTTCATCCCAACCACCTACCTGATAAGTTTGCAGCAACCATAAGCTCGCGCCGTGATTGAGAAAGATTTGGGCTAAAACATCATTAGCCAAACGGGGTAATAGCGATCGCCAGCTAGTCAAAGCATTAACTATAGTAGTCACGGGACGATCTGCTAAACGAGTGCCAATTAAAGATTGAAAGGGATCGACCCAATCAGTACGTGTTTGCCAGGGTATTAATCTAGCTTCAATGTCTTTATTTAAGGCTACTAGACGTTGTAATCTTTGAGTCTGTGGATGTTGGGGATGAGTGGCGATCCAGTCTTTGATTTGAGCATTATTATTTATTTCAGTCAAGGTCATATTAATTGCTTGATAAAGAGCCTGACAAGAATCTTGCACACAAGAGTTAGCTGGTCCCACAAATGTCGCTCCTGTACCATCCCCTGTGCGGTAACGTGCCATCATCCGATCTAGTTGGTAGGCGATAGCGTTGAGAGGAAAGCGATGTAAACCACCAAAATTGTATTCATCAAAGACATCTAGCTTAACGATAATATCGGTTATGGGACGAGTTCCCAACCAACCAAATTGACGATCGCCTGTATAATTAGTCCAGTCTAAACTACCTGCAATAATCCCTATTGTGTTTTGGGTATAGACCTGAGCATAACCTATTTTAAAGCAGAGTTTTTGGGTCAGTGGTTCGCAAATTACTCTGGCTAAACCGAAAGCAAAATGTCCGAAAAATATTCCTAGAGGGGCAAATTCACGCTTATTTCCGCCAATACCGCCAAAAGTATGTAAAAGTAATAAGCGATCGCCTTCAGCGAAAGAGTCGATCGATTCTGTTTCTGACAGGTTACGGGGATTTAATAATATTGAATCTATTTGTCCTTTTTTTTGTTTTACTTGCTGCCAATATTGATTGTGGATGTAATTGTTGGTTTTTCGTACTCCAGAGATAACTTTGGCTGGCTCTAGTTTAAATAAAGCATGAGGCGCAATCGCCCTAACAGTAAATATACCTTCGATATTCTTGGCACCGTAGATATACCAGCCTGTTTTATTTAAAGTAGATTTGGTAATGTCATTAATCGTAGCAGGTAAAACTTCATTGCGATCGCTAACTACCTGGGGAAAATAAACAGTTTCTTCTCTACCGTCAAACTGCTCGGAAACAGGATTATAGTGTCGTACAATGGCGCAATTGTTTGGTAATAACTCGACAACAGTTATTAGGGCGTAATACTTTCCCGTAATCACAATTGGTTCGCGGGTGATGTATAGACTAATATTCGATTCTCTGACTACTTCTACGCCTTTCAATGACACTATGACATCATCATTAGGTCTTGCACCAGCTAAAGATTCTAGAGCCTGTACCCGTCGCCAGTGATTTAAACGGGTAGGATGCACTATACCATTAGCAACACTTTTATAAGCTTGTGGGGAAAAATCGATACGGGTTTTAACCTGATTCACATAAGCTTGAAGATATGGGCGATCGCTCCAACGCAAGTATACTTTTTTACCAATCAAATCTTGTTGCTCTGGCGGTGCGTGATGTACTTCAAAATAAACTCCAACAACGCGAGAACGTTCGCTAACATCTGGTAAAATTAAACGCCCTAACCATTTTCCTACGGGTAAATAATCTTGAGAATAAGACTGTTCAATCGGGTAATAATCAGGTTGATTAAAATTTGCTCGAACGTAATTAGCATAATTACTAACGACTTTAGTTGTAATTGCTTGAGCATCAGAAATAGCAGCAGGATAAGGCTCTTTGCCATCAGCGCGAGTTAAGATACGCAGTACAATTCCCAAAGTTTTTTCTAAATGATTGCAACCATCAGCAAGTATGGCTGTTTCATCCAAAGGACCATTTGCCGAGTCATGTCCTACTTTCCCCAAGGAAATAAAGCTAATTTCACCGCGACTTTTGGCTAAATTCCAATTCGACCAAGAAATAAGTGACCATCTTTGAGGAAACAAATAAGGAGTCAGATTAGCGACTAAATCTTTTTCCCCTACTAAATGATAAAGATGTTCTACTTGAGCTACTTCCGTGTTGCCACTAATTACTCCTGCTAAAGATATGACTTCAATTGGTGCAGCTAAAACCTTTTTTAGATAGGGTACTGCGCCTAAAGATATTTGTCCGCCACCACTGTAACCAACTAAAGTAATTAAAGCCCCACCACCTGGTTGATAACCGCAAGCTAACAGGCGATCGATAATTACCTGTGCCGTACCGCGATTGTATATTGGACCATAGCGACTATCTACCGACACCGCTACTTGGAACATATTGCGTAACAAAATTAAGACTTCCAGCTTGGTTGTGCGTTCGATCCATTGCCAAAAACTAGCGAGGGGTCTGTTAATAGTTAAGGGTAGATTGAATACGGAATAGGGAATAATATCTTGGATTAAGACGTAATCTTTTTTCATTAAAGAATCCTCTAATCGTTGTAAAAACTTCTCCACCCGAAACGAATATTTGAAAGAACTTTTACCAATACCATCGAGATAAACTACATATTGAGGTGCTGTAGAAGCTATTTTTTGGGTTGCTGTAAATTCAGTACGATTAAAAGATAAAGTAGTTATATCGCGATCGCTACTATACCAACCCGCCCACCAGCCCAAAGCTTCAAACGGTGCTAGCAAACCTGCCAAAACTAGGGCAATTCCCATAATTCTACCCCCATCCAGAAGTAGATTTAAAAGTTGGCTCTGTACGAAAGCATACCATTGCACCCACCAAGCATTAGCTGGAGATAAAAAAGCAACTATAGCTAGGGCGAGTAAAACTAGAATGATACGTCTTAACATCGATCTGTTATTGGTTATTGGTTGTTAGTTATTAGTTATTAGTTATTAGTTATTACTTAAATCACCAACGCCCATTCACGATTACTCGTTACTCTGTTTTGGTGAATCTCCCAATAAATTGGGAACATCTGAAGTAACAGGAGGTATTGGCAAACCACTATAGAGCATTTGTTCTAAATAATTAGCTTCGGTAATTAGTTGGACTCCTGCAACCCAATCAATTATTTTATTAGTAATATTTGCGATCGCCTTACCGAGAACGCGCTGAGAAAATTGCAGTACCAACCACCCACCGAGACAACATTCAAAAGCTTGCCAAATTCCTAAATCGGAAATTGCTCCCAAACCTTTGGCGATCGCTAAAAGCGTCCAGATCGACAGCACAATTAAAATTGGCATTCCAAAATAAGGAATCACCATTAAAAAGCCCAGTAACAAAGGAGAGTAGCTAAATCCCAGAGTTTTAACGACTTCTACCAGAGGCAGAGAAACACTAAATAACCAGCCTGCAACTAGCCAAGTACTCAAAACCCAAAAATTGTAGTTAAAGACGAATAAGACTGCTGCAACCGCCACTGAGAGGAAAAATCGTAGTGGTTTCACTCGATTAATAAATAGCATTGCGCCCTGACCCAAAGTTTGAGACATTCCAGCGAGTAAAACTACCAAAATACTGGCAACCAAACCTAGAGGTAAATTGTTAATCGATTCAAAAGTTGCAGGATTTAAGCATAAAACTCCAGAAATCAAATCCCAAAAACGGTTGATAGCTGTGTCTACAGTAGCGACGGTGGATAACATATTCGCTCGTTGAATAACTTCATCTATCTTGTCGGATAATTGCTAATTTGGCTAATTTTACCAAGCCCAATGGGGAATGAGGAATGAGGAATGGGGAATGAGGAATGGGGAATGAGGAATGAGGAATGAAGAATGAGTAATGAGTAATGAGTAATGAGTAATGAGTAATGAGGAATGAAGAATGAGTAATGAGTAATGAGTAATGAGGAATGAGTAATGAGTAATGAGGAATGAGTAATGAGTAATGAGTAATGAGTAATGAGTAAAAGCCCGAAGTTGGTATCAAGCCAAGTGCTTCTCATCTGGGGCTTCCCTGTGAATTTTATACCGCACAATCCTCATTCATGAAAAAAGCATCAAAAAATCTAATTCATTTATGGAATTCTCTTCCGCAACTGTAGAGGTATTACTCAATGACGAGCTACTCGTTACTTAAATTATTCTTGAATTTGCGTTGGTAATTTTAGGCATGAAATGGGCTAATAATATGGCTTGTTATTAGTTATTAGTTGTGGGTTACTCGTTGCTATTTTTTTAAGTTGTTGAAAATAATTCATCGATCAAAAATCAGTAATCAACAACTCAGATAAGAGCCAACAACCAGCTATGGTGTTACTGAATGCGTAATGATTTACAAAGCTTTAAACTTTAAGCTAAAAAGGGTTAATGCCCCTCCCTTAAATAGGGAGTAAGCAGTCAGGGGGATTGAGAGCTTCAGTCTGACTGCCAAGCTTATAGCTTATAGCCTATAGCTTAGAGCTAATTTACTGCGATTTTTAGTTGAAGATAATTTATTCTTATTCATAGCAATATTGTCTCTATCTTCTGACCTCTGACAAAAATTTCTTAATGTGGTCTACTTAATAGAAAACTGCTGTAAATTTAATTATGTTAATTATGGATCGATAATAATAAATTAGTAGGGGTAAGGCGAGCAAACCCTACAATAACATCTGCTACCATTACCTCATTAATAACTAACTACTAGCTACTGACTTTTTGTTGTTCTAAATAGTCAAATACTGACTTATCCCCAATATCAGGATCGATTTCCTGTACCATTTTACGCCCTGCAAAAATAGTGAAACCAATTGTCCAAATTGCTAATAATACTTGTTCCATACCAAAAGGTAATAACCCACTGATATGTCCTAACAACAGAAAAGGAACAACAGGAGTTAATACTTTGGTTTCTAAACGATTAAAACAAAAAGCCTCTTTAAAATAAATACCTGTTAAAGCAGCAAAGGTAAAACCAATCCCAAACAAAGTTAAGGGATGATTGTAAACGTATAGTACTAAAGGTTCGTTTGCTTGTAATCCAATCGCAATCGCTGAGATACTACCAATTGCCCAGAATGCCTGTAAAACGCGATGCAAAGCCACCATGTAAATATGAATGGTTAATAAGCTAATACCCAAACCAAGGGAAAATAAAGCAAATAAAGGCGTAACTAGCGGTAAAGCTGACTCTCCTTGAGATACTATCAAATTAGCAGCGATCGCAAAACTTAACGCAGCGAGAATCAGTCCTCCACGGTATATTATCACGCCAACGCGATCGCTTTTGTCAATAGTAAACTTGCCGAATTGTCCTTCATAGGTAGTTGGTTCTTTATCTAGTATGGCAATCATGTTTAATTTATTCGTAAAAAACTGGAACAATATCTGATTTAGATTTTACGTTTATTTGACAAACTACTCTATTTAATTTTATTTAATTTTAAATTAATCAGCAGGTACACATAAATAAATGTAAAACCGAAACAAAAGGAAATGAAGTCAGGCTTAATTGTATTATTACTTATTACTTATTACTTATCACTTATCACTTATTACTTTGCCTACTATTCTATACCTAGGACAGGCTCACTGAAGAAAGTCGTTATTTTCAGCTTACTACCTGTCCCTTTTCCGATCCCGAACTCAGGTTATTGTTAGATTTATGTCAGTTTTAGACAGGATATCATTGCTCAAAAGATGTTCGTTTGAGAGGATATAGAGGCTCTTTTCCATTCAATTGCCAAATGCTCAAGACTAAGACAACAGCTACTGTTAGCCACACACAAGAAGGGGCTAGAATGATTCCTGCTAGGGGATCGATTTGCCAGTAAAGTATTGTAACGATTAAAGCCGATAACCAAGGGCCTAAAATAACTACAGGAACAGCAGCACCTAACCTCCGTTCTACAGTAAAGATGGTATTCCAAGTATCTCCTAAAGCCAGATGCACCACAAAAGCCACCAAAGGAAGCACTAAAAAATGTTGGTTCATCTCCTGCCAAACTAATAAAGAAGAGATTACTCGCAAGACGGCAATTGTCATCCACACTAGAGCAAAAACAAAAGGTGGAGGAGCCCATTTAGGTCTGATTACATCATCATACGTCTGGCGAGAACGAGTATTATCTAATAGAGAAAAAATTCGCGAACGAATACTCAATAACGTAAAAAATAGCGCGGTCAATAATGTGCCTAACCAATGAGGCAAAGAAGAGTTATTATCCACTACAGTTACCAACTTTTCCATTCCCCAGAAAGCTAGAATCATGATGCCTATTTGCAGAATAGTTCCTAATTTATAAATTAAAATTGCCTTTAGGTCTAGCTCTGTCGTAACAACTATTTGTTTAGCTAGGGGGCGGTTTTTCTCTTCAGTTTTAACCCCCATTACTGTATTGACTAACCTTTCAACTGCTCCACTATCATTTGATTGAGTCATAATTTAAATGTTAAGAATAAGTCATAATTTCAATGCTAGTAAAATTAGCAGCTCTATATCAACCCAAGTTTTTAAGTTCTGGATAAAAACAGAAATACTCTTACCTCCCTACAATCGGGTGACGGCTGCTAGTGTAGTGTATTTTTTAAACCTCATTATAATAATAGGTGTATGCACCTGTACGACTCTAAGCGTAAGATTTCTGTAACTGAGCATTTATGGTGGATCGGCAATAGCCTAATTTATCAAGGGAACACAAATGAATAATGAAAAATCGATTAAAAAATTCAATAAAATATTTGTGTTTATTACAGATTGGGATTTATATTAACCAGCAAATTCCGCTATGGATTGTGCCGTCTGAGATAATAGTTTCACAAAGAATTGTACCAAGAAGGCTATCACCAAGAAGAGTGTCACCAAATAGGTTATCCCCAAATAGGTTATCCCCAAATAGATTATCCCCAAATAGGTTATCCCCAAGAAGATTAGCATTGTCTCAATTGATGTCATAGAAAAATTGGCTTTGCATAATTATTTGTATCATTCTTTTTCGTCTTTCAAAGCCAATTACCGACTAAGACAAAAGCCGACCAATAATAAGGATGCTGATATTGAGGATTTTGCAATAAACTGAGTTGTGCTTGGCGTAGTGCTTCAGCTTTACTAATCTCTGGGATTTTTAACGCTCGATAAAATTGGGTCATTAATTCGGCGGTAGAATCGTCTTGGATTGACCATAATGTAGCTATAGTACTTCTTGCTCCAGATCGCACGGCTACCCCTGCTAACCCTAGTGCTGCTTGTTTATCTCCTGTTGCGGTTTGACAGGCACTCAAAATTAAGAGTTCGATAGGAGTATCTTCAGCAAAGTCTCTTTCTTGCAATAATTGGTCTAAATCTTTAACGTTAATCCGATCGCTCCAAGTAAGTAAAAAGGTATCTTCTGCACGAGAAGAGAATTGTCCGTGGGTAGCTAGATGCACTATGGGATAAGGTTTAGTGGCAACTTGTGCTATAAATGCGATCGCGGGTAAACTTTTCATCTAGTAAAATTTCCGAAGGGACTAAAGTAGCAATTTCTGTAACTTCGGTTTCTACATGGGGTAAGGGATCGAAACCCTGACGAGATTCGGTTAAACCTCCCGTAACAGTTTGTAAAGTTGCAGAAGTTAAAGAGCGAGATGTGAGTAATTGCAATCCAGGTGTTAAAGCGAGGTTATATTTTTCAATGAGATATTGTTCGCCATCGTGAAGGGAAGCAACGGGAATACCACGCATTACACCATCTAAAATAAAGACTAAAGTATTGGTTTGCTGTTGTTGAAGTTGAGTTTCAAAAGGGCGAATTAACCAATTGTAGAAGGTTTGATTGGGTTGTAAAGGGTCAGCAGGAACTAAAAAGGGACTGAGATTAGCATACAAATCTTCAAAGGTGCGATCTATTTCCTGAACATCAGTAAGAGTCGTTTGCTGATACTGGAGGGGTTGCCCTGGTTGGGATAAAATAACCCCTAGACGATCTCTCATCATAATGGGGTAAAGCTAAGGAAGCTACCATAAGTGCCAAGTCAAAAATATAAAGTTCTCTTTTTGACTTTGGAATACGAACTTATTGAAATTTTGTTAAAAACTGATGCCAAAAAATCATAAATTTAGCTGATTTCTATCTAAAAAGTTCTGACACTACTTCAAATCAGTACTTTTGAACTGATAATTGACGCACTCGCATCAAGAGGTATTCAATCCTTCAAAGCTAATTATAGCAGTAGTTTCAGAACCATTTGGCACTTATGGTAGCCTCCCTAGCATTACGCCTATATCTGGAAGAAAAAGAAAAACAAGAATTTAGATCGATCCTATCAAATGCTGAAGTGCTAGTACTACAAGACTATCCTCATTCAAGTTATTTTCAAGAAAATCCTCGGCAGATGATGATCTACGTACAACCGACAAATGTTTCACATTGGAAAACGGGTATTTGTGTTCGACTTGATAATCTAATTCCAGTACGAATAAGGCAAGGACAAGAGAAAAGCAACAAGAACCTAACCAGAGAATAGAGAGAAATGATAAGGGGTGCTTATCTTTTGATGGCTTCAGGCAGCCTTAAAAATGTTTATAAGATTATCTTATCATTGGGCTTTCCTACGAAAGCTGGAGAGTATGTTTTTTAGGAATTGGGGTACGAGTAGCAACTGTGCAATAAACCCCGCTAAGAGAAATTATTTGATGTACCAATTAAACCTGTCGGAAATTAGACCCCTCAAACCATTGAAATCTCGTCATGAATTTCTGTACCAAATAATCTTTAGTTCAATTGATCCAAATTGGCGATCACAAAATCAGCTTTTGAAACCTTTGCTATGAGGCGATTACAGCCTTAGCGTGGTTTTCGGTACACTTGCTACTCGAATGCCAAAATATGGTACTTATCGCTGAGAACTATGGTATTATAGAATAATCTATTTTCACTTTTACAGTTATCGTCTCATTTGGATCAAATCCTTCAGAATTGATATTGTAGCCGTATTTTTTACCAGGTCTTAGAATAAATTTCTCTAACTCTTCAAGAGTAATCCATTGACAGTCTGGTATTACCAGATCAATATCTTGCGAACTGTCTTCATTATCAACTTCAAACACATTTGCTATAGTCCGATGCTCTCGATTAGCACATTGTTCGGGTTTTGAATTAGATTCGATCCAGATTTCGACAGAATTTATTTGGGCTTTAAGAGGTAAAAGATAAGTTTCAAAACCTTCTTCAACAAAGTTACCCTGGGGATTAGCTTCAAAAGTAGCTTCAAAAGTTTCTTCTCTTTTTTGTATATCTGTTTTAAGCAAGAAATTACTGCAAATAATACATTTGTATTGAGATATTTGAGAGATCCAATCTGGCAGTGCCTGATTACTTGATGCCTTTAAAAGCGCAAAGTTTATTCTTGCAATTAAATCATTAGTGTTAATATTTTCGTTAAGCTTTTTCTCTAGAAAACCACTAAATTGATCTAGAATATCGTTACTTATCTTCAGTCTAGAGATTTTTGCCGTCAAACTCTTGACTTGACAAACCCAGTTTAAATTACAAACATCTATTTCTGCTTCAATATTACTTCTGATTTCAAGGGAACACTTCGCTTTTGAACCAGTAGCAATTACATTACGGATTTTTCCTTTAGCTTCTCCATTAATAAATGTAGTTATTCCAAAATCAAACCCGACCAAGGGTTTTTTTCCAGCGAGATCCATACTCACTCTCACATACATACTGTATATATCTAAATCAAACGGATCTTGAAGTTTCCCTGTGAACTCTTGTTCGTTGGTATATGAGCCGATTTCAGTACACCCCAATGGACTGCAAAGCTCGATTGGATGTGTTTGGCTACTTTTCGCTTGAAAATCTCGCGTCGATAATTCATCCCACATACGACCTTCGATTATTCCAGCTAGTGCGTTTCTGATATCCTGCGGAATTGGAATTGCTGGTTGATTCGTTCCTGATGCAAATGTCGGGGGAGCACCTGAATCAGGATAAACAACTAGATTTCCATCCCCTTGCATTACCAATCTTGAAGACCCTCCAGGTGCACCAAATGACTTAACTTCAGAATCACCATTGTAGATCCCAAAGGTTCCATCTTCTCTCATCTTTACACGATCACTAGGTATACCCACGGTATCTGATGCCCACAAAGGATATACTCCTCCTCCATTCAATTTGTAGTAAAGCACTAGATTCCCATCCCCTTGTAAGATAAGAAAGAAGCAGTCGTTAATACTCAAGAGGGACTCATCTCTAAGTAATTCAGATCCAGATGCTAAAGTGTCTGTCATAAATCCTAAATCAAAACAATATGAATTGAGATATATTTCGACTCCAAAATAGCTTAAATCAGTATAAGAAGCTACCTAAAACACCTTCTTGTCATGAAGAATTATTTCATAAATTTCATTTATCTCGTAAAGCTTTGTATCGATCAGACTGGTGCTGCGGTTTTCCGAGTCATTCTGCAATCGCACAGATCCAACCCTCAACTCGGCGGAAATAGAAGGTTGCTGCGATATGGTGCAGCCTGTCTCTACAACGCCTATTCTGCAAGGGATATAGAGATTGAACTTTCCCAATTTAGCGATCTCCAATAGATAAGTTACATAAATGTTTTTTTGATAGCATCTATTGTGAGAAAAACATTGCCTAAAAGGACTCAAACTAGGCAATGTTTTGATAAGTAATTTCGATTAAAAAGGGCTAAAAATGGGGTTGACAAAAGCACAATGATTTCACCCTGCACTTCGTCGGGAGAACCTTCTATTTCCGCCGAGTCGAAGGGGTGACTCTTCGGCTTAGTTCAAAAGTTCTAGCCCATTAAGCAGACAGACCTTTAGAATTGATAATCATGCAAAATACAAACACTACTCATCGTCAAAAACTTTGTTCAGTACCTTATTAGCTGCCCACAATGCTGTTGCTCCACCCACAATTGTACCGCCGATTACTGCTACAGGAGCCCAAGCTGGAGCTGTAACAATAGCATTCGTTAAAGGGACAGCTATAGTGACAGGATTACCTAATATTCCTGTCACTGTCATGGTGGTTGTACCTGCTTTTACTAATTCAGTGGTGGTAGCAAGACCTGCAATGAAATTGCCTGTAGCAGTACCAGCAGATCCTCCGCCAGTACTAGCAGCTCCTTTGACCACATTTTTAGTCCACTCTTTCATTTGGCTTACCTCCACTGATTTAATCCAAACATTATTTTAACAAATCCTGAAACTTTGATGTAGTTAGATTACTTACTATACAAAGGTGGAGAGGAGTCTAAAGTACAAGCTCATTACGCTGTAAGCTTGTTACAGGCACTCTATTTAAATCAATGGCAATTCAACGATCCAATTATAGCGAACGCGGTTCTCTGTCTAGCCCCCGAAATCTACCTATAGTTTCTACTCTCCCTACCGTTAAGGCAATGCGGGACTGTTTTGAGAGATATCTTAACTTAACTATTGCTGATGGTAATGCCAGTCTTGATCCGCTTAAAACCTATCGCAGTCGCACCTCTGGGTTTTTCTCTTGGTGTAGAGAGCGATAGCTTTATCCTGCTTGAGTTATCAAGGAAAATATTCTCGAATACCGCAAATACTTAGTTGATGGCGGAAAAACTAGTCAAGGACAATCCCGTTGTCGGAGTAAAAGCACCACGGGAGAAGCGCGAGGTTGGCAGCACAATCAAGTATTTAAGCCAGGAGGAGCTACAGCAGGTATTCGATAGCGTTGCACCTACCTACAAAATTCGCGGAGATAAAACTAAGATAGCTACCATAAGTGCCAACTCAAAAATATAAAGTTCTCAGTTTTACTTTGGAATAAGAACTTATTGAAATTTTGTTAAAAACCAATGCAAAAATGACATAAATTTAGCTGATTTTTACCTCAAAAGTTCTGACACTACCTCTTAAGAGAACTTTTGAACTAGGTATTTTAGCGATCGCATTAAGAGGATTTCGATCCTTAAAAGCTAATTATAGCAATAGTTTCAAAACCACTTGACACTTATGGTAGCTTCCTTAGCTTTACCCCATATTCTAATTGTCCAGCAGCTTGCTGCACAAATGAGATTCAACCTCCAGATGTTTGCTTTTCGTACTTACCAATATCCACCTTTCTAAACCGCAGATACTTATAGAGCGTGGCTTTTGAGATGTTCAAATCCTTGGCAATCTGGTTAACGGGCATTCCTTCTTTGTAAAGACTTTCAGCGACTCTTGCCTTTCTTTGGGCATCCTCAGAAAGTCCAGGTCTTCTCCCGCCCATCCTGCCTCTGGCTCTAGCAGCAGATAACCCTGCATTGGTGCGCTCTCTGATAATCCCTCGCTCAAATTCTGCCAAGGCAGCAAAGATGTTAAATACCAGCTTACCTTGAGCGGTACTGGTATCGATGGGGTCATTTAAGCTCTTCAATCCAATTCCACGCTGACTTAATTCTTCTGCTAGCTCGACCAGGTGCTTGAGCGATCGTCCCAGTCGGTCTAACTTCCACACTACAATAGTATCTCCCTCACGAGCATTCCTTAACATCCGATCCAATCCTGGTCGCTCCGCCTTTGCTCCACTCACTTTGTCGGTGTAGATTTTTTCGCATCCATGCGAACGTAGCGCATCTTTTTGGAGGGTCAGTTTCTGATCTTTGGTGCTCACACGAGCGTAGCCTAACAGCATTACATTACTCAATGTTTAATAAACTCATAAATTAAGAGTATATTAGACACTGTTTATTTAAACCGCAATAGTAAACACTTTTCAAAATTGGAAAATTTTTAGAAGGGAGCGTTCTGACTGAACTAAAGACAATGAAAATCTTCGGAAGATAAAAGTAATATCAAAAATAGTACAAAGTCTATTTATACGGACGTTTTAATGAACAAACATCGATAGAAAAAGTTTTGATTTTTCGTTATTCATATTTCGGAGAACTTCAACTAAACGGAACTACTAGCACTTCAACTGAGTTCTACATCGTCAAACCGAACTATAA